>CAISLL010000250.1 GCA_903886165.1 uncultured beta proteobacterium
TATTGGAGTGTAAGTACCTGATTCACCAATGAAAAAGGCCTCCGAGTATCACTACTTGGAGGCCTTTAGACTGTCTACTGGTGCCGATTATCGGATTCGAACTGATGACCTACCGCTTACAAGGCGGTTGCTCTACCAACTGAGCTAAATCGGCGAAGCTGGGATTCTACCCAACTTTTTGTGCATTTTCCCGTGCTACTTGATTCGTGTCAGCGACGGCCGAGGGCCGGGCTTGGGAGAGTCAGGCGCTTGTGGCGCCTTGACTGACAGGTCTTTGTCAGCACCCTTGTGCACAGGGGCCAAACGGGCTGCCTTGGGCTTGGCAGCCTTCTTCACTTGCGCGTCTGTCGGCTTGCCCTCAGGCTTTTCGCCACGCGGAAACGCCATGCCCTGCCCATTTTCCCTGGCAAAGATCGCAACGACCTGGTCTATTGGCACAAAAATGTCGCGCACCACACCGCCAAATCGTGCCTTGAATTCGAGGAATTCATTGCCCAGCTGCAGCCCGGTGGTGGCGTCAAAACTGATGTTCAGGACAATTTCGCCGTCCTTCACAAACTCGCGTGGCACCTGAACCGTGTTGTCCACCAGCACGGTGACATAGGGAGTCAAGCCGTTGTCACAACACCACTCGTGCAAAGCCCGAATCAGGTAGGGACGGGTTGACGTGGTCTGTACATCTTCTGTCATCACGGACACTCCGAAGGTTTACTTGCGCATCACTTTTTCAGACGGTGTCAGTGCCTCGATGTAGGCAGGGCGTGAAAAAATTCGCTCAGCATATTTCAACAAGGGCGCTGCGTTTTTGCTGAGCTCAATGCCATAGTAATCAAGACGCCAGAGCAGCGGTGCAATTGCCACGTCAAGCATCGAAAAACCGTCGCCCAGCATGTATTTGTTCTTAAGGAAAACCGGTGCCAACTGCGTCAGCCGGTCACGAATGTGGGCGCGTGCTTTTTCCAATGCCTTTTCATTTGCCTTGGGCGAACGAATTTCGAGGGTCGAGACGTGGGTAAACAGTTCTTTTTCGAAATTAAGCAGAAAAAGCCTCACGCGGGCGCGATCAACCGGGTCGCCGGGCATCAGTTGCGGATGCGGAAAACGCTCGTCAATATACTCGTTGATGATGTTGGACTCATAAAGAATCAGGTCGCGCTCCACCAGAATCGGGACCTGACCGTAGGGGTTCATCACATTGATATCTTCAGGCTTGTTGTACAGGTCCACATCGCGAATTTCAAAATCCATGCCTTTTTCAAACAGGACAAAGCGGCAACGATGAGAATATGGGCAGGTTGTACCCGAATAAAGCACCATCATGGTGAAGGCTCCTAAAAAAGTAAAAGAGCGGGGGGCTGTTCACCCACCCACTCTAAAGAACCCGCACAGACACTTTGATGCAATGCGCGGGTGAATGAATCAAATATTACTTGACGTCTTTCCAGTAAGCTTTGTTCAGTTTCCATGTCAGGAAGCTCAAGACGGCCAGAAACGCCAGGACCCAAATTCCCAGATTTTTGCGCGCCGTCTGGGCTGGCTCACCCATCCACTGCAAATAGTTCACCAGGTCACCAATGGTCTGGTCATATTGCGCCGGGGTCATGCCAGCTTGCATTTCCCACAACACATGAGGCATGGCCACGTTCGGGAACACATGGTTGTTCCAGCCAGTCGGTTTGGTTGGATCGGCATAAAAACCGCGCATGTAGGAATACAAATAGTCTGCACCGGTACCACCAGCGCCTGCTCGCGACCTGGCAATCACGGTCAGGTCAGGAGGATTGACACCAAACCAGGCTTTTGCCTGTTGCGGATCGATGGCGGCCTTCATGGTGTCACCGATCTTGGAATTGGTGACCAGGAGCTGGTCCTTGATTTGCTCGGGCGTCAGACCAATGTCTTGCAGGCGGTTATAGCGATTGAAAGCCGCCGAGTGGCAATTCAGGCAGTAGTTGACGAACACCTTGGCGCCATTTTGCAGCGCTGCCATGTCCTTGATCTTGTCCGGTGCCTTGTCCCATTTAACGCCACCCTCACTGGCATGCACAGTGGAAGCCATGCCAAGCGCGACGATGAGACCGAGAATAATTTTGTGAGTGAAGCCAATGATTTTCATAGTGTGTTCTCCGGATCAGTGCGCTGTGTAAGTGACGCGATCAGGGACTTGTTTGAATGTCCCCAACCGGCTCCACCAAGGCATCAGCAGGAAGAAACCGAAATAGAACAGTGTTCCCACTTGAGAAATACGCCCGGCAATCACAGAGACCGGCTGCGTACCCAAGTAACCAATCACGAAGAAGTTGATGACAAACACAGCGTACAGGTATTTGTGCCAGCTCGGGCGGTAACGCATTGACTTCACCTCGCTGTTATCCAGCCAAGGCAGGAAGAACAAGATCACAACCCCACCGCCCATGGCGACCACACCCCAGAATTTGGCGTCAATGGTCAGCATCATGGCGACCACAACCACTGCCCCACCCACAATCACCGCCTTGAACACGGCAGGCATCTTGCCTTTGACAACAGCCAACACGGCACCAATCACCACACAGGCCATCAGCACGTACATCATTTCGGCAGTCACGGCGCGCAGCAAGGTGTAGAAAGGAGTGAAGTACCAGACGGGCGCAATGTGCAACGGGGTCTGGAACGGATCAGCCGGGATGAAGTTGTTGTACTCAAGGAAGTAGCCGCCCATTTCAGGGGCGAAAAACACAATCGCCGAGAACACAAACAAGAAGACGCTGACACCAAACACGTCGTGCACCGAGTAGTACGGGTGAAACGGAATGCCATCCAGAGGCTTTCCATTGGCATCCTTGTTGGCCTTGATTTCGACGCCATCAGGGTTGTTGGAGCCCACTTCATGCAAGGCAATGATGTGCGCCACGACCAAACCGAGCAAGACCAGCGGCACAGCGATCACGTGGAAACTGAAGAAGCGGTTCAGTGTGGCATCACCCACCACAAAGTCGCCACGTATCAGCAAGGCCAGGTCTGGGCCAATGAACGGAATGGCCGAGAACAAATTCACGATCACCTGGGCACCCCAGTAACTCATTTGACCCCAGGGCAGCAGGTAGCCCATGAAAGCCTCGGCCATCAGGGCCAGGAAAATACCGCAGCCAAACAACCAGATCAACTCTCGTGGTTTGCGGTAGCTGCCATACATCAGACCTCGGAACATGTGCAGATAAACCACCACAAAGAAGGCTGACGCACCTGTCGAGTGCAAGTAACGAATCAGCCAGCCCCAAGGCACATCACGCATGATGTACTCAACTGACGCAAAGGCCAGCGCAGCGTCCGGTTTGTAATGCATGACCAAAAAAATACCGGTCACGATCTGAATCACCAGCACCAACAGTGACAACGAGCCAAAGATGTACCAGAAATTAAAGTTTTTGGGTGCGTAGTACTCACTCATGTGCTCCTTGAAGAGCTTGGAGAGAGGAAAACGGTTGTCAATCCAGTTGAGCGTTTTTTCGCCAGCGGACGCGTTCGGGGAGATTTCGTGGAAAGTCGCCATGTTCTTGATCCTTAGGCCTTTTTGTCTGCACCAATAAGAAGCTTGGTGTCTGAGAGATACATGTGCGGCGGCACTTCAAGGTTATCAGGGGCCGGCTTGTTCTTGTACACACGCCCCGCCAGATCAAAAGTGGAGCCGTGGCACGGACAAAAAAATCCGCCTTGCCAGTCGTCCGGCAACGAGGGTTGTGCACCAGTCTTGAATTTGTCGGAAGGTGAGCAACCCAAATGGGTACAAATACCGACGAGTACCAAATACTCGGGCTTGATCGAGCGGGTTTCATTGCGCGCGTACTCAGGCGCTTGCTCAGCAGGTTTACGCTCCGACTTCGGGTCCACCAACTGGTCATTGAGTTTGGGCAAAGCCGCCAACTGCTCCGGTGTGCGGCGCACAATCCAAACCGGCTTGCCGCGCCACTCCACGGTCATTTTTTCGCCAGGATTGAGACCTGAAATATCGGCCTCGACAGCAGCGCCGGCAGCTTTTGCACGCTCGGACGGCTGGAAAGAACTGACAAACGGGACAGCAGCCGCGATACCGCCCGCAGCACCGGCGCAGCCTGATGCAATCAGCCAAGTCCGTTTGCTGGGATCAATACCGCCAGCATTGGCGAAAGTTTCACTCATGGGAATCCTCAAATGGGAAGGTCGAAGTAGGTTTCTGCGGCGCGATTATAGCCATGGGCATTTTTCACAAGATCGTCGAGAATACGCAGGCAGGTGTTGCCAAACCCACATTCAGACCGTATCTTGGGTGATACTTGGTTCATCTGTTCACAAACCAGCCTAAAGGACTACTCCATGAGCATGATGACTGAATTCAAGGAATTCGCCGTAAAAGGCAATGTGATGGATCTCGCGGTCGGCGTGATCATCGGCGGCGCATTTGGAAAGATCGTCGAGTCAGTGGTTGGCGACATTGTGATGCCGGTAGTAGGCGCCATTTTTGGGAAAGTCGACTTCTCAAACCTCTTTGTGGTTCTCGGGCAAGTGCCGGAAGGCACCGTGCGCACACTCGATGCATTAAAGAAAGCTGGCGTGCCGGTGCTCGCCTATGGCAACTTCGTCACAGTCGCTGTCAATTTCACCATCTTGGCGTTCATCATCTTCATGATGGTGAAACAGATCAACCGGCTGAAAAAGGACACCCCACCGGCGCCTGTCGCGCCACCAGTAACTGCTGAAGACGTGTTGTTGCTGCGTGAAATTCGCGACAGCCTGAAGAAATAGGTTTCAGCCGCTCGTTGCGGCGTCTCGGCACGGGCGGCTGACAACGGTGAGTGCCATTCAGAGCGTTGCCGCACACAACTGCCGCGCCATGCGGATGGCTTCCACCAGACTGGAAGCATCCGCCACTCCCCTGCCCGCAATGTCAAACGCGGTACCATGGTCCGGGCTGGTGCGAATCAGGGGCAAACCCAAGGTCACGTTGACGCCCTTTTCCACGCCCAGATACTTGACCGGTATCAAGCCCTGGTCATGGTACATGGCCACCACCACATCGAATTCACCTGCCTGTCCCGGCTTGCCGCGCGCCCGCATGAAAACAGTGTCGGGGGCCAACGGGTCGCTGGCCTGCACGCCCTGGCTGCGTGCTGCGAGCACCGCAGGCAAGATCACATCAAGCTCTTCGCGACCAAACAAGCCGCCCTCGCCTGCATGAGGATTGAGCCCGGCCACCCCAATTTTTGGCGCCCGCCCCAGCACCGCCTGCAATGACCGGTGTGTAATCAGCAGGGTTTGCAGCACGTTGTCATGCGTCACCGCCGCCAGCGCGTCGCGCAGCGACACATGTATGCTGACCAGGACCACGCGTAACTCGTCATTGGCCAGCATCATGCGCACCGGCAACTGTGACACCGGCGTATTCGTATGGGCCGCAGCCAAGGTCTGCAGCAACTCGGTATGCCCTGGAAAACTTGCCAGCCAACCACCAGCCATTGAGAGCGCAGCCTTGTTCAAGGGCGCCGTCACCACTGCAGCGACCTCACCCCGCAGCGCGGCATTGGCGGCCCACACCACAAAGTCACCAGCCATCCGACCTGCGCGTGCCGACAGGCGGCCAAATGGCACTGGCTCGGATTCGAGTGCCAGCGAAGATTCAATGGGCAGCACCGGCACACACAGGGGTGGGCAGTGCAACGCCTCCTGCGCGTCGGCCAAGACCACCACCGGCAAACGAACAGCCCCGCCAGCCGCCACCGCAGCGGCACGCCGCACAGTGGCAACATCACCCACCACAAAGCACGCTGCGGTTTCCTGCGGCGCAGTCTGAAAGGCTTTGACGACGATTTCGGGGCCAATACCGGCGGCGTCTCCCATGGTGATCGCGATTGGCAGGGGTGGAATGGGTGTCGGTGTGCGCATGTCAGGCAGGGTTGTCGATGTCGATGAATTCATGCGGCAGACCCATTTGTGCAGCCACAAGTGCCGCCACCGCTGGCGCACCATAACGCTCACTGGCATGGTGGCCACAAGCCAGGTAGGCCACGCCTGATTCGCGCGCAATGTGCGCTTGTGGCTCGGACATCTCACCTGTGATGAAGGCTTGCGCCCCGGCGGCAATCGCGGCCTCAAAATAGCTTTGTGCGCCACCCGTGCACCACGCCACATTTTTGATAGCTTCAAACCCATTATAAACAACGGCTACAGGCCTCTTTAATACATTAGATATATGGTCTGACAGCTGCTGGGCTGAGCCAAACGCCAGCCCGTCAGGGCGAGCACCCAGGCAACCCAGGTCCTGCTCGCCAAAACGTGACAACACCCGCAAACCCAGTTTCAGGCCAAGTTGTGCGTTGTTCCCCAATTCGGGGTGCGCGTCCAGCGGCAAGTGGTAGGCAAACAGGTTGATGTCATGCGCCAGCAACAGGCGCAGGCGCTGCTTCATCCAGCCAGTGACACGGCCATCCTGGCCACGCCAGAACAGGCCATGATGCACAAAAATGGCATCTGCCCCGGCATCGATGGCCGCCTCGATCAAGGCACGGCTGGCTGTGACGCCCGAGACGATCTTGCTGATGCTGGCGCGCCCTTCCACCTGCAGGCCGTTCGGGCCGTAGTCGCGAAAACGCTCGGGTTGCAGCAAGCTGTCAAACGCTGCCAGCAGTTCAGATCGGTCGGTCATCCAGATGCCTTCAGTTGGAGTGGGTCGATGATAAAGGTGCAAGCCACATCAACGTGTTGCATTTTGTGACCTGGCCATGTGGTTAAGGGGCAGTTGCATCGCAGTCACAGCCTACCCCCGCGGCCACCCAGCGCCGGCCGAAGCGCGCCAGCAACCAGACCAGCGGCGGCAGCGCAAAGTGAACGACGCCAGGCAAGCGCTGGCGCAGCACCGCTGGCGCCTCAGTGAGGGCGCCGCAGCGGTATTGGCAAGCCGATGGATGCCAGCGCAAGGCGCTGCAGGCACCGCTGCGCCGCCCCGACAACAACATGCCCAGGGGACAAGGCTCCATCAAACAACACACGCCGCAACCATTACAGGGTGCACCGACCGGCGGCTTGCCGGGGGCCTCGTGCTCAACATGAATGTCAATTGTGAATTCGGGCATTGACTTTTGACCAGCGACCTACAATTTAATCTTCTGTGCTCATCAGGCAACCAGAGGGCGCCACGGGCGTTATCACTTGCAGCCTGATGAGCAGTCTTGTCACAAGCTTCGAGTTGGCTTCTTTCATCTCCCACAGGGCCAGTATTTGGTATTGTCCATGAAACGTTTTTGGTTGTTGTTTTCCCAATCTGTCACGGTGCTGCTGGCGGCTTATTTTGTTGTTGGCACACTCAAACCGGGCTGGCTGGACATGCGCGGCGGGAGGTCCGGCACCGTGGCTGTGCTGGAGGTGCCAGCAAACACAACCACAGCCAACGCCATTCCGCCAGGCAGCTTCCGACTTGCAGCGCAAAAATCATCGCTCGCCGTGGTCAGCATCAACACCAGTAAAAACGCCCGCAAAGACGCACCCAACAGCGACCCCTGGTTCCGTTTCTTTTTCGGTGACCAGCAAA
>CAISLL010000251.1 GCA_903886165.1 uncultured beta proteobacterium
CCAATGCCTTGCTGAAAACCCTCGAAGAGCCGGCAGGTGACGTGAAGTTCGTGCTGGCCACAGACGCTGCCCATCAGTTGCTCCCGACCATTCGCAGCCGCTGCCTCGGGCACACCATGCTGTGGCCTGACACGAGCAGTGCCATGACCTGGCTGCGGGGGCAGGGCGTACCGGAACAACAGGCCGGCGTGATGCTGCGCGCCGCCGGTGGCAGACCTCAGGACGCGCTGCAGTTTGCGCCAATTGCCGAGCTGTGGCCACGCCTGCCACGCGCCGTGCAGATGGGTGATGCAGGTGTGTTCAAAGATTGGACGCCTGTGCAAACCCTGGATGCACTGCACAAGTTGTGCCACGACCTTCAGGCCCAGCTCAGTGGTGCCCAGCCCCGGTTTTTCACCGCCGCTGATCTGCCCAAAGCCGGTAGCTGGCGCAGCCTGACGGATTGGGCGCAGGCACTTTCAGTCGCCATGCAAACGGCAGAGCACCCGTTCAACGCTGGATTGATGCAAGAGGCTTTGGTTAGCCGGGCACAATTGGCTCTAAACTCCAAGCCATGAGCAACCTGTCAAACAGCCCGCCAGACGCGTCTGCAAACAAATCGCAAGGCACTGCTGTGCCCCGGCCCAGCGTCATCCAGCTGGCGATCAAGGAAAAGTCGGCACTTTATGCCGCCTATATCCCGCTTTTTGGCACAGGTGGCTTGTTCATACCAACGTCGCGCGACTACCAGCTGGGTGATCCGGTCTATGTCCTGATTTCCCTGCCTGATGACCCGCAACGCTACCCGGTGGCGGGGAAGGTTGCCTGGGTCACGCCGGCCAAGGCGGTAAGCAATCGCATTCAGGGTGTGGGCGTTTTGTTTCCTGATGATGAAAAAGCCCGCGCGCTCAAATTGAAGATGGAGGCACTCCTGGTTGGCATGTTGACCTCGGAGCGCTCCACCCAAACCATTTAAGGCTGGCATCTGCAGCGCCTGATGGGTATGACTTGCCTGTATGTTCACAGACTCCCATTGCCACCTGAATTTTCCTGAGCTGATCTCGGAGTTGCCTGCCATCCGCGAAGCCATGGCGCTGGCCGGTGTCAGCCGTGCGCTTTGCATCAGCACCACGCTGGAGGAGTTCCCGGTGGTGCATCAGCTCGCGCTCAATCATGACAATTTTTGGGCCACTGCTGGGGTTCACCCGGACAGTGAGGGTGTCATGGAGCCCAGCCTGGACGACTTGCTGACCCTGGGCGCCTTGCCCCGTGTCGTGGGCATTGGTGAAACTGGCCTTGATTACTACCGGCTCAATGGCCGCAGCCTGGCTGACATGGCGTGGCAGCGTGCGCGTTTTCGTACCCATATACGTGCCGCCCGCCAGTTGGCCAAACCGCTGGTCATCCACACGCGACTGGCGGCAGAAGACACATTGGCGATTTTGCGCGAAGAAGGCGAGGATGGATCCCCTGGCTGCGCAGGGGGTGTGTTTCACTGCTTCACGGAAGATTCCGATGTAGCTCG
>CAISLL010000252.1 GCA_903886165.1 uncultured beta proteobacterium
AGCTGCCAGGCATTGGCCTGCAATGTCAAAGGCGCATCCAGGCAGGCGCGCAAGTCCAGCCCGGCACTGCCAGGTGTGGCGTAGGCGGGCAACTGGTCCGCCATGCGCGGGTCCATCACTTTCACATCAATTTTCATCATTATTAGACTGCAGTCCTTATTCTGTAAGAGATATCAGCTACCAATTTGCGAGCAAGTGCGAGCTTGGAGTCGCGCGGCAATTCCCTTGATCCGTTCTCGTCTACCAGCAGTAAGGCGTTGTCGTCCTGGCCAAAGGTGTCCGGCCCGATGTTGCCCACCAGCAGAGGCACGCCTTTGCGCAAACGTTTGGCTTGGGCGTTGGCCAGCAAGTCATGGCTTTCGGCCGCAAAGCCCACGCAGAAGAGTTCACGGCTTTGGCCGCGCTTTGACTGCGCCAGGGTGGCCAGGATGTCCGGGTTTTCCACAAAATCAAGGGCAGGGGGCTGGCCCGCGCCGTCTTTTTTGATCTTGCGTTCAGAAGTGGCCGCCGGCCGCCAATCGGCAACTGCCGATGTGGCAATAAAAACAGTAGCCGCCTGCGCTTTATCCATAACGGCTTCAAGCATACTGAGTGCTGATTTCACATTGACCCGGTTGACACCGCGCGGCGTTGGCAAACTCACCGGACCAGCCACCAGCGTGACGTCTGCCCCGGCCTCGCGGGCGGCACGTGCAATGGCAAAACCCATCTTGCCGCTGGACAAATTGGTGATGCCGCGCACCGGGTCCAGCGCCTCAAAGGTCGGGCCAGCGGTGACCAGCACATGCTGACCCTTGAGCACCTTGGGTTGAAAAAAGGCAATCACTTCGTCCAGAATCTCGGCTGGCTCCAACATGCGGCCGTCACCGGTTTCACCACAGGCTTGTTCGCCACTGCCGACACCCAAGACACGCGCGCCATCGGCTTGCACCTGCGCCAAATTGCGCTGGGTGGCCGGGTGCTGCCACATCTCAATGTTCATGGCAGGTGCAATCAACAAAGGAACGGTGTGCAGCGGGCGTGCCAGACACATCAGACTCAACAAGTCATCGGCTTGGCCGTGTGCCAGTTTGGCGATCAAGTCTGCGCTGGCTGGCGCCAGCAGGCAGGCATCAGCCGTGCGCGTCAAATTGATGTGGGCCATGTTGTTGGGCGCGCGCGCATCCCATTGCGAGCCAAAGACCGGGCGTTGGCTCAGCGCCTGCATCGTCACAGGGGTGATGAATTGCTCGGCGGCTGCGCTCATGACCACCTGAACGGTGGCGCCGGCCTTGATCAGCAGGCGGCACAACTCGGCCGATTTGTAGCAGGCAATGCCGCCGCTAAGCCCCAGAACAATGTGTTTTCCAGCAAGATCTTTCATGCGCCGCAATGTAACAGAGCGCCAGCGCGGGTCAGCCTGCACGGGTGTGGCACACCTATAATCTCTTTTTACCAGCTCCCTGAGCGTAAAAGCTCTCTCTGACATGACCAAATTTGTCTTCGTCACCGGCGGTGTGGTGTCTTCCCTGGGCAAGGGAATCGCCTCTGCCTCCCTCGCAGCGATACTGGAATCGCGGGGCCTCAAAGTCACTTTGATCAAGCTCGACCCCTACCTGAACGTGGATCCGGGCACCATGTCGCCGTTCCAGCACGGGGAAGTGTTTGTCACCGATGACGGTGCAGAAACCGACCTCGACCTGGGTCACTATGAGCGTTTCATTGAAACGCGCATGAAAAAAGCCAACAATTTCACCACCGGCCAGATTTACAAAAGTGTGCTGGAAAAAGAGCGCCGCGGCGACTACCTCGGCAAGACCGTGCAGGTCATTCCGCATGTCACCAACGAAATCCAGGACTTCATCAAACGTGGTGCAGGCTTTGGCACCACAGACGCGGTGGATGTGGCGATTGTTGAAATTGGCGGCACCGTGGGTGATATCGAATCGCTGCCGTTTCTGGAGGCCGTGCGCCAACTCAGCCTGCAGTTGGGCCCCAACAACAGCGCCTTTGTGCATTTGAGTTATGTGCCCTGGATTGCCGCCGCTGGCGAGTTAAAAACCAAACCGACCCAGCACACCGCGAAACAGCTGCGTGAAATCGGCATCCAGGCTGATGCCCTGCTGTGCCGCGCAGACCGGCCCATTCCCGCAGAAGAGCGGCAGAAAATCTCGCTGTTTTCCAATGTGCCGCTGTGGGGTGTGATCTCGATGTGGGACGTCGACACCATCTACAAGGTGCCACGCATGCTGCACGAGCAAGGCCTGGATGGCCTGATTTGTGACAAGCTGCGCCTGAACACACCGCCTGCCAACCTGAAGCGCTGGGATGACCTGGTGTATGAAACTGCCCATCCGCGAGGTGACGTCAACATCGTCATGGTTGGCAAATATGTGGAGTTGAGCGACAGCTACAAGTCCTTGAACGAGGCGCTGCGCCACGCCGGTATGAAAAACCATGTGCGGGTCAAGATCAGCTACATCGATTCTGAAACCATCACGCCTGACAACGTGGCGCAGTTGGCCAAGTTTGATGCCATTTTGGTGCCCGGTGGTTTCGGTGTGCGTGGTGTGGAAGGCAAGATTTGTGCGGCCCAGTTTGCCCGCGAGCAGAAGGTGCCTTACCTGGGCATTTGCCTGGGCATGCAAGTGGCCACGATTGAATTTGCACGCCATGTGGCCGGTCTGAAGAACGCGAATAGCACCGAGTTTGACCCCAAGAGCCCGAACCCCGTGATTGCCCTCATCACCGAGTGGAAGGACGAGGACGGCACCATCAAGACCCGCAGCGAAGACTCTGACCTGGGTGGCACCATGCGCCTGGGCGCACAAAGCTCTGACGTTGAAGAAGGCACGCTGGCGCACAAGATTTATGGCGATGTGGTAACCGAACGCCATCGCCACCGTTACGAGGCAAATGTGCATTTTCTTGACACCTTGCGCAGCGCGGGTCTGGTGATTTCGGCGCGCACCCAGCGCGAACACCTGACTGAGATTGTGGAATTGCCGCAAGGCGTGCACCCGTGGTTTGTGGGTGTGCAGTTTCACCCCGAGTTCAAGTCGACTCCCTGGGATGGACACCCGCTGTTCAACGCGTTTATCCGAGCCGCGCTGGACCAACAGAGCACACCTAGCCCATCGAAGGCGGTGGCCTGATGAAACTGTGTGGTTTTGAGATTGGCCTGCACCAGCCATTTTTTCTGATTGCCGGGCCGTGTGTGATCGAGTCCGAGCAACTGCAGATGGACACCGCCGGCACCTTGAAGGAAATCACGCAAAGCCTTGGCATTCCGTTCATTTTCAAAAGCAGTTTTGACAAGGCCAACCGCTCCAGTGGCAGCACGTTTCGCGGCCCCGGCATTGACAGTGGGCTGGAGATATTGGCCAAGGTCAAGCGCGAATTGGGCTTGCCAGTGCTCACCGACATCCACTCCGAAGACCAGATTGCCCAGGTGGCCTTGGTGGTGGACGTGTTGCAGACGCCGGCTTTTCTGTGCCGTCAAACCGATTTCATCCGCGCCGTGGCGCAGTCCGGCAAGCCGGTGAACATCAAAAAGGGGCAGTTTCTGGCCCCCGGTGACATGAAGAACGTCATTGACAAGGCGCGCGCCGCAGCGCGTGAAAAAGGCTTGAATGAAGACAACTTCATGGCCTGTGAACGTGGTGCCAGTTTTGGCTACAACAACCTGGTCAGTGACATGCGGTCGCTGGCCATCATGCGTGACACCGGTGCGCCGGTGGTGTTTGACGCCACACATTCGGTGCAGTTGCCGGGTGGCCAGGGCACCAGCAGCGGCGGCCAGCGCGAGATGGTGCCGGTGCTGGCCCGCGCCGCGGTGGCGGTGGGTGTGGCCGGCTTGTTCATGGAAACGCACCCTGACCCCGCCACGGCCATGAGCGACGGCCCCAACGCGGTGCCCTTGAAACACATGAAGGCCTTGCTGGAGACGCTGCTGGCCCTGGACCAGGTCACCAAACGCCAGGGTTACCTGGAGCAGCATTTTTCTGCGTGAGCGTCGTCACCCCAACGAATTATTTTTCCTTTGTTTTTTTAACTGAAAGAAACCAATGAGTGCAATCGTAGACATCGTAGGACGTGAAATTCTGGACTCCCGTGGCAACCCCACGGTCGAGTGTGATGTGTTGCTGGAATCCGGCACCATGGGCCGCGCGGCCGTGCCTTCCGGCGCCTCCACCGGCAGCCGTGAAGCGATTGAATTGCGCGACGGCGACAAATCCCGCTACCTGGGCAAAGGGGTCCTCAAAGCGGTTGAACACATCAACACCGAGATCTCCGAAGCCGTGCTGGGCCTGGACGCCTCCGAACAGGCATTTCTGGACAAGACCCTGATTGACCTGGATGGCACGGAAAACAAGAGCCGCCTGGGTGCCAACGCCATGCTGGCGGTGTCGATGGCGGTGGCGCGTGCTGCCGCCGAAGAATCCGGCCTGCCGCTGTACCGCTACTTTGGTGGCATGGGCGGCATGCAGTTGCCGGTGCCGATGATGAACGTCATTAACGGCGGGGCGCACGCCAACAACAGCCTGGATTTGCAGGAATTCATGATCATTCCGGTGGGTGCGCCAAGTTTCCGTGAAGCACTGCGCTACGGTGCTGAAGTGTTCCACGCGCTGAAGAAAATCATCGATGAAAAAGGCATGAGCACAGCCGTGGGTGATGAGGGTGGTTTTACCCCCAGCGTGGAAAACCATGAGGCAGCGATTCAACTGATTTTGCAGGCCATCGACAAGGCCGGCTATGTGGCCGGTGACCACATAGCCATTGGTCTGGACTGCGCCGCCAGCGAGTTTTACAAGGATGGCAAATACCATCTGGCCGGTGAAGGTATGGTGCTTGATGCACAGCAGTGGACCGACATGCTGGCGACCTGGGTGGACAAATACCCGATCATCAGCATCGAAGACGGCATGGCAGAAAACGACTGGGATGGCTGGAAAATCCTGACCGACCGCTTGGGCAAAAACGTGCAGATTGTGGGCGACGACCTGTTTGTCACCAACACCAAAATATTCAAGGAAGGCATTGACAAAGGCATTGCCAACTCGATCCTGATCAAGATCAACCAGATCGGCACCTTGACTGAGACCTTTGCAGCCATTGAGATGGCGAAAAAGGCCGGTTACACGGCGGTCATCAGCCACCGATCTGGCGAGACCGAAGACTCCACCATTGCTGACATTGCCGTAGGGACGAATGCGGGACAGATCAAGACCGGCTCGCTGAGCCGCTCGGACCGCATGGCCAAATACAACCAGTTGCTGCGCATTGAAGAGGACTTGGGTGACATCGCCACTTACCCTGGCCGCGCCGCCTTTTACAACCTGCGCTAAACGGTTCTGATGGGCCAACGCGCTGTCCCGATTGCCCTGATCGCACTGCTTGTGATTCTTCACGGGCAGTTGTGGTTCGGCCGTGGCAGCCTGTCCAGCGTGGCTAGTTTGCGCGCTCAGCTTTCCGAACAAAACCAGCGCAACAGCCAGGCGCAACTGGCTAACAACCAGTTGGCAGCCGAGGTGCGTGATCTCAAGGAAGGCCTGGAAATGGTGGAAGAAAAGGCACGCATGGAACTTGGCATGGTCAAGACCAACGAGATCTACGTGCAGATCGCGCGCTGAGTGCGCATGCCGGTTCAGCCATTGGCTGCCGCTGTCTCTCGAAGTGAAAGAGCATCCGAGTCAGGCTCTTCTTTTTCCTGCTGTCATGCCGGGCCACGAGCCGGCGTCCATGAGCTGTTGGTTCATGGATTGCGGATCAGGTCCGCAATGACAGCTTGATGCATTGCTTGATGTGGCACGAGGGCCACACGTTTTAGCTGGCGAGCGCCGCAAACGCGCGTGCGGTGATCTCATCGACACCGCCGGTCCCGCTGATGGCACGGTATTTGGGGGCGGCGTCAGGCTCTGCCTTGGCCCATGCCGAGTAGTATTCCACCAGCGGACGTGTTTGGGCGCTGTACACATCCAGGCGCTTCTTGACGGTTTCGGCCTGGTCGTCGGCGCGTTGCACCAGCGGTTCACCCGTTACATCATCCACACCTGCCACCTTGGGCGGGTTGAAGGTGACGTGGTAGGTGCGCCCTGATGGCGGGTGTGAACGGCGGCCGCTCATGCGGTCAATGATGGCGTCAAATGGCACATCGATTTCAAGCACGTAGTCAAGCTTGACGCCAGCCTGTTTCATGGCTTCAGCCTGGGGCAGAGTACGTGGAAAACCATCAAACAAGAAGCCGCCAGCGCAGTCGGGTTGCGCAATGCGCTCCTTGACCAGGTTGATGATCAGGTCGTCGCTGACCAGACCACCGGCGTCCATCACTTTTTTGGCCTGAATGCCCAGCGCGGTGCCGGCTTTGACGGCGGCACGCAGCATGTCACCTGTTGAAATTTGTGGAATGCCGTATTTCTGGCAAATGAAGGTGGCTTGCGTGCCTTTACCAGCGCCAGGTGCGCCCAACAAAATGAGTTTCATGCGTGTCCTCGGGTGATCATTGAAGAATTTTGAAATAGACGGAAGGTGCCCGGAGCAGGGTCCAAAGTGCAACTTTCGCCCATGAGAATATCACGCAGCAACTGTGTGCTGGCTTACAGCCATTCTCTCATGCACCAAATAGCTGTCTGACCCGCGCCAGATCTTCAGCGGTGTCCACGCCGGGCCCGGGCGCGTGCGCGGCGAGGTGGACCGCGATGCGGTGGCCATGCCACATGGCGCGTAATTGCTCCAAAGATTCGGCAACTTCGGTCGGTGCCTGTGCCAAGCCGGGGAACTGTCGCAAAAACCCGACCCGGTAGCCATAGATGCCGACATGGCGCAAGGGCGCAGGTGTGGGCAACTGATCAGGGGTGTCACGCGGAAACGGAATCGGTGCACGGCTGAAGTAATGCGCCATGCCGGCGCTGTCACACACCACCTTGACCACATTCGGGTTGTGAAAGTCTGCC
>CAISLL010000253.1 GCA_903886165.1 uncultured beta proteobacterium
CGCCACGCTATATCTCGGGCAGTGTGGGCGTGACCATTTTTCCGGCGGATGCAGACAATGCCAGTGATTTGCTGCGCAATGCCGACATTGCGATGTACCAGGCCAAGGCGGCCGGGCGCAATTGCTCCATGTTCTATTCGGAGGACATGCAGGCCGATGCGGTGCGCAGGGTGCAGGTCGAGCATGATCTGCGGCAAGCGCTGGAAGTGGGAGGGCTGGTGCTGCATTACCAGCCGATGGTTGACACATGCAGCGGCAAGTTGACGGGCGTCGAAGCCTTGTTGCGCTGGGAGCATCCGGTCCATGGCTTGCTGATGCCGGCAGAATTTTTGCCGGTTGCTGAAGAATGCGGCCTCGGTCAAGTGGTGGGTGACTGGGTGATAGACGAGGCCTGCCGACACTGGCGTGCCCGCTCTGATGCTGGCCTGGTGCCGCTTCGCACCTCCGTCAACTTGTCAGCGGTGCAAGCCCGCCATGCCGGCTTGCGGAATGGCATTGTGCTTGCGTTGACGCGCCACCGTGTGCCGGCCTCGATGCTGGCGCTGGAACTCACAGAGGCGGTTGTGTTGGGTCAGGGCGCGGAGCCATTCAATAGCCTGACCGACCTGGACGGCTTGGGGCTGCACTTTTTGCTGGACGATTTTGGTATCGGATATTCATCGCTGACCGTGCTTCGGAGCTTGCCGTTTGACACCGTGAAGATCGACAGCAGCCTGATCGCGTGTTTGCCAAGTAATGTTCCGGGGAAGCAGATGGTGAAAGCCATTGTGTCCATGGCGCATGGCCTGAACCTGAAAGTGGTGGCGGAGGGGGTTGAGCACCAGATCCAGCTTGATTTTCTGCGGGCGCTTGGGTGTGACGTGGTGCAGGGCTACCTGATTGGTGCCCCCATGCCAGTCACGCAGTTTGAGGATTTCGCCAGCCGTCATGCCCTGATGCTGGCAGAAGACACCCGGTAAGCAGAGACGGGCCGGTGGGCCCGGCGCAGCGGGAAGGTCGGAGTTGTTCAGGCCCTGGACGCCATCAGCAATACCACCAGCGCACCGGCGCCACCGTCTGCCGGTTTGGCCTGCACAAAGGCCAGCACCTCGCTTTTTTGTACCAGCCAGCTGTGCACACGGTGTTTCAGCACTGGCGCCTTGCCGGGCGAGCCAAGGCCCTTGCCGTGCACCACCCTTACACAACGAATGCCCTGTTTGTGGGACTCGCGGATGAAGATGCTCAGGGCCTCACGTGCATCGTCGCGGCGCAGTCCGTGCAGGTCTATCTGGCGCTGAATGCTCCAGTCGCCACGACGCAGTTTGCGCGTCACATCGGTGCCGATGCCGGGGCGGCGAAAACTCAGGAGCTCGTCGGCTTCCAGCAGGGTTGATACGTCAAATTCGTCGCTGATGGCCTCTTTCAGTACCACTTTTTCGTCTTTTTGGTACTGCATGGCCAGCGGTATCATTTGCTCTGTTTTATGGAGCACTCTACGCTTGTCCGGCAGTGGCTTTACCGCACCTGCCGCTCTGATGAACAGGTCTTTGTCGCTGGCTGCCTGACGGGCAAGCTTGACCTGCTCAGTGGCCTGACTGACGCGCAGCCTGGCCTGCTCTGCAATGGCCTTTTTTACCACCTTGAGGTCAGTCAGGGCGTTCACTTTGACGGTTTTCACATCAGCCCCCGTTCTGCCATGCTGAGTGCGTCGCCGGCGGCCACGATCACATGGTCGAGCACCCGCACATCAATCAGTGCCAGCGTGGTTTTCAGGGTTTGTGTCAGCATTTCATCGGCGCGGCTGGGTTGCACCGTGCCACTGGGGTGGTTGTGTGACAGCACCACGGCGGATGCCTGGTGGTGCAGGGCGCGCAGCACCAGCTCGCGCGGGTAGACGCTGGTTTGCGTCAAGGTGCCGCGAAACATTTCCTCAAAGGCCAGCAGGCGGTTCTGCACGTCCAGAAACAGCACCGCAAACACCTCATGCTTGCGCGCGGACAACTGCAGTTGCAGGTAGTGTTTGACGGCCTCTGGCGTGTCAAACACAGCGCGTTCCTGCAGGCGTTGTGACATGGCACGGCGGGCCAGTTCCAGCACCGCCACCAGTTCAGAGCATTTGGCCGGGCCCAGCCCCTTGACCTGTCTGAGGTCGTCCGTCGTGGCGTTGAGCAGCCCGGCAATGCCGTCAAAACTGGTGGCTGTTGTGTTGGCCTTGGGTTTGAGTTCCAGCAACTCCTGTGCCATCTGCAACACACCTTTGCCCTTGATGCCGGTACGCAGCAGCAGCGCGAGCAGTTCCACGTCGCTCAGGGCGCCAGCACCGCGGGCGAGCATTTTTTCACGGGGGCGAGCGTCAGGTGGCAGGTCTTTGAGGGGCATAGGGCGGGCTTTTACAATGTTGTCCAGTTTATGCGCCCGCGCCCCGCTTGGCTTGATGTGTGGTCTAACGCATGGCTGCCTTTTTGCCAGTATTCACAGGACCTGTATGACCATCGCGACCCCCACTGTTCAACCCGGCTCGTTCTTAACGCTGCACTATCGTCTCAGTGGCCCGTCCGGTGACGTCGTCAATACTTTTGCGTCGGCCCCTGCCACACTCACGATGGGCACTGGCGAGTTGTCACCGGCTGTGGAAGCACATCTGATTGGCCTGCCAGAGGGCATTCGTACCACCATTGAGCTGCCGGCGGGCAATGCCTTCGGACCCCGTAGCCCAGACATGGTGCAGTGGATGGCGCGCAAGGAACTGGCTGACCTGGGCGCTGCCGATGAAACCTTTGCCGTGGGTGATGTGGTCAAATTCGTCACACCTGATGGTCAGGGTGAATTTGCCGGCGTGATTCTGGCATTTCGCACTGACGGCAAGGGAGAGGCTGTGCAGTTTGACTTCAACCACCCGCTGGCCGGTCACCCGGTGACGTTTGAAGTACAGGTGATTGGCGTCTTATGAGGATCAACAACGAGGGGATGGATGTCCTTCTGGCCGAACCGCGCGGCTTTTGCGCCGGCGTAGACCGCGCCATCGAGATTGTGGAGCGTGCCCTGGCCAAATTTGGCGCACCGATTTATGTGCGCCATGAAATCGTGCACAACACCTATGTGGTGAATGACCTGAAAGCCAAGGGTGCTATATTTATTGAAGCTCTTGATGAAGTGCCGGCTGGGGCTACACTCGTTTTTTCTGCCCATGGCGTGAGTCGGGCGGTGCAACAGGAAGCAGTGGCGCGCGGGTTTCAGATTTTTGACGCGACCTGCCCCCTGGTCACCAAAGTTCATGTGGAAGTGGCCAAACTGGCCAGGGAAGGCTTTGAGTTCATCATGATTGGCCACAAAGGTCACCCTGAAGTGGAGGGCACCATGGGCCAGCTTGACGGTGGCATTCACCTGGTGGAGGATCTGGAAGATGTAGCACGCATCCGGCCTGCGCAAACTGAAAAACTTGCAGTGGTCACACAAACCACCCTCAGTGTGGACGACGCTGCCGCCATTGCCGCGACCATCAAGGCGCGGTTCCCCAACGTGCGCGAGCCCAAGCAGCAAGACATTTGTTACGCCACCCAAAACCGCCAGGACGCCGTCAAGCTGATGAGCCCGCAGGTTGATGTGGTGATTGTGGTGGGCAGTCCGACGAGTTCCAATAGCAATCGCCTGGCGGAGTTGGCGCGCAAGCTCGGCACGCCCGGTTACATGGTGGACTCGGCGGATGATCTGCAACCGCATTGGCTTGAAGGCTGCCAGCGCATCGGTCTGACAGCCGGGGCGTCGGCCCCTGAAATTCTGGTGGCCCAGGTGATCGAGCGGCTGAGGGCGTTTGGTGCGGTGTCGGTGCAAGGCATGCCGGGTGAGCCCGAGAGCGTCAAGTTTCCGCTGCCCAAGGGTTTGCGCCTGAATGATTCCGAAGCAGTTTGACTGATATATAAATTGTAGCTACATACTAAATTAAACAAAGGGCTATAGCCCACTTTCTTATAAACTTATCATGCTAGACATTACCCTGCTGCGCAAAGACCTGGCCCACGTGGTGGCCCGCCTGGAGACTCGCAAGAGCCCGCAAGCCTTCCTGAATGTGGAAGCCTTCACCCTGCTGGAGTCCGAGCGCAAGACTATCCAGATGCGCACCGAAGCCCTGCAAGCCCAGCGCAATGCATCCAGCAAACAAATCGGTCAGCTCAAGGCCAAAGGCCCGGCCGGTGCTGCCGAGGTGGACGCTGTGATGGCACAGGTGGCTGGCATCAAGGACGAGCTTGAGGCATCGGCCAAGCGGCTGGACCTGATTCAGATCGAGATGCAAAACCTGCTGCTGGCTGTGCCCAACTTGCCACATGAGAGTGTCCCGGTCGGGGCAGATGAACACGCGAACGTGGTGGTTCGCAGCTGGGGCATCCCCAAAAAGTTTGACTTTGCCGTGAAAGACCATGTGGACGTGGGCACACCGCTGGGGCTGGACTTTGAAATGGGCGTCAAACTGACCGGTTCACGTTTCACTGTCATGAAAGGCCAGGTGGCGCGCTTGCACCGGGCGCTGGCGCAGTTCATGCTGGATGTGCAGACCCAGGAGCACGGCTATACCGAGTGTTACACCCCCTACATCGTGAACGGTGAAACCTTGCGCGGCACCGGCCAGTTGCCCAAATTTGAGGGTGACCTGTTTGCCGCCAAGAAGGGTGGGCAGGAGGGCGAAGCGCAGCCCGACAACACCGCGCTGTACCTGATTCCAACCGCCGAAGTACCGTTGACCAACTTTGTGCGTGACGTCGTGCTTGCGGAATCAGAATTGCCCATCAAACTTACCGGTCACACGCCCTGTTTCCGCTCTGAGGCGGGCAGTGCCGGGCGCGACACCCGCGGCCTGATTCGTCAGCACCAGTTTGACAAGGTCGAGATGGTGCAAATTGTGCACCCCGACAGCAGTTACGAGGCGCTGGAGGTCATGACTGGCCACGCCGAAGCCATTCTGCAAAAGCTGGGCTTGCCTTATCGCGTGATGAGCCTGTGCACCGGCGACATGGGTTTTGGTGCCAGCAAAACCTATGATCTGGAAGTGTGGCTGCCTGCGCAAGACACCTTCCGCGAAATCAGCTCGGTGAGCAATTGCGAAGCCTTCCAGGCGCGCCGCCTGCAGGCCCGTTTCAAAAACGCGCAAGGCAAGAACGAGCTGGTGCACACCCTGAACGGGTCCGGACTGGCAGTGGGCCGCACGCTGGTGGCGGTGTTGGAAAACTACCAGAACGCCGACGGCTCGGTCACCGTGCCGGAATTGTTGCGGCCTTATCTGGGTGGTATCAAGACCTTGGGTGGAGTCGTTGTTTAAGTCTTTGTCAAAGTGGTACTGACGATTTTTTTAAGGTTATATGCTAAAGCGCCTTTTAGCCATTGCATTTAATGCGGTGACTGCTCTGTTTTTTATCTCATTGAGCGCTTGCGCTTACGGTCCGACAATTCGGGCGAATGTGCCTCCAGTGGTTTTTGTGCACGGTGACGGCGATTCGCCTGCCTATTGGCAAGACATGATCTGGCGATTTGAGTCGAACGGCTGGCCGCGCGACCACTTGTTTGCCTTGCAGCTGCCGCACCCCAAAGCGGTTGCTGGCAATCCCGACGCTACGCTGACTGACAGCATCATCAAGCATCAACTCGCTTTGCTTACTGCGGAAGTTGACAGGGTTTTGGCTTTGACCCACACCAAGCAGGTGGTGCTGTTCGGGCATGAACGCGGCGCACTGCTGGTCAGGGAGTTCATCCTGCGCGGGGGAGAGCCGCTGCTGAGCCACGCGGTACTGTCTTGGCCAGATGCTCTGCCGCTTGATGTCAAGCAGAAGTTGACACTGGGAGACCTTAACAGCGCAGCTCTCAAGGGCGTTAAAACCCAGGTTTTTACCCGTGCAGACCAGCCTGATGGGGTATTTTCACCCGCTGACTTTGCTGCCAGTTACCGCTTCATCACGGATACAGACGCCGCATCACCAGCAATTTGGCCGCAAATGGACTTGCTCCTTGGCGGGACAGTCACCGGCATGGGTGTGAGTTCTGGTGATCGGGCCACAGCGGGAGCGCACTTTTATAACAATTTGCCGACGCCCAAAGTAAAGCTTGAGGTGTTTGAGGTACAGCAGGGCACTGGTTTACGGCTTGGCCCGGCGGTTTACGCTCAGGCGATGGAGATCGGTGGGCAGTGGGGACCTTTCCGGGCACAGCAGGGTGTGGCATATGAGTTTGTGACGCGCGCCCCGGGTTATGCCGTCACGCACACCTATCGCAGCGCGTTCCCCAGAGGAAGCCAGTGGGTAAATTTGAAGACCAGCCGCATCGCTGATGAAGATTTGCCAGCGTTTTCGATCATCGAACTTGAGCGTCCCCGGGGCCACCTGGATCCTACTGTGCGCCACATTGTTTTTGATGGCCAGACGGTGCCGCCGACAAAAATCACATTGGCCAGGTTGCAAAGCCGCCCGATAGTGGCGGAAATTCATATGGAGGTGGTCGAGCGCGTGGTGGGCCGCACTTGGCCCGCCAAAGAAGGCCACGTTGTCAGGTTGGTGTTCACACAGTGACGGTAGCCTGGCACACACCTTGGCTTACGCGCTACTGGCCGCTGACTGGTAACCAAGATGGTATTCGAACCCTTGCGAATTTGTGTGATCGGCGCTGAATGCACCGGAAAATCCACGATGGCAAAGGCCTTGGCGGCGCATTTTGGCGGGTTGTGGGTGCCAGAGTACTTGCGCGCTTTCTGTGATTTACAGGGACGCACGCCGCACCCTGATGAGCAGCGGCAAATCGTTGGAACACAATTTGCGCAAGAAGAAGAAGCGGTGACGCAAGCAGCACAAGCCGGTAGTGCGTACGTCTTTTGCGACACCTCGCCCCTACTCACTGGTATCTACAGCGACTTCTATTTTGGGGACGCAAGCCTGCTAGACAGTGCCCACAGCCTGCACGGACGGTACGTGCTGAGCTTGGTCCTGCAGCCGGATTTGCCGTGGCAGCCAGACGGCCTGCAGCGCGACAGTGTGGTGGTGCGCGCTGCTGTTCATGCCCGCATCCTGCATGAACTACAGGATCGGCGTCACCCCCATATCGAGGTGTCGGGTTTGGCCA
>CAISLL010000254.1 GCA_903886165.1 uncultured beta proteobacterium
CAGGCCGGGCAGGCCGTCAGACTCGCCATGGACCAGCCGCATGGCGTTGCTATTTATGTAAAATCGTCCTCTAGCCCTTATAGCAAAAAGGCAAGCAGCTATAAAAAACGATTCATCAATGCGCTGTGCTTCATCAAAACTCCAGACCCGGGCGCGGATTTTGGAGGCCGGGCTGAAGGCGGCCCAGCCCAAAAACTGGCCTGCATCAGACTCCACACGCACGGTTTCACCGACATCGGCGCCGCCTTTGGCGATGGCCGACTCAAAAATCCAGGGGTGGCGGCGCAGAAGCGAACGCTCCTTGCCCGCGCGCAGACGAATGATTTTCATGGGGTGTGTGTTTACTTGCGTGGCCACCAGGCCAGGCTGAATGATGAACGCCGGCTGTCGTATTGGCTGTCATTGCGTCCCCGGACCAAAGCCTGCCCCGGAGTTGATCCGGAGGCCGGGGTTTCAGCACCCGCCATCCATGATGCGAAAGGCACTGGATACCGGGTCGTAGCCCGGTATGACAACATTGGCGTGCCTGCTGTACTTTTTGCGTTGGCTCAATAAGTGATGGCCATGGCCGGCACATCCACGCGGATCATCGGTTTGCCCAGGGCGCCACTGACAGCGGCCACGTACTCGGCGGCCCACTTGGCGTCTCCCAACAAGGCGCTGCCTGCGGCTTGCGTGACCACCAGAATCTTGTCAGCGGTCAGCACCTTGCCGCTGGCGCGCAAGGGCTCGCAGTCAAGCGTGGTGAACTGCTGGTCAAGCCAGGCGCGTGCGGCATCGTGCGCCAGAGGGGCGCCTTCAGGCACATGAAAAGAAAACTCACTGCCCTTGGCGAGCGTCACAATGATTTGCATTTGCATAAGTCACCTTGTTTGAAATTGTTACAACCTGCTATTTTGAACCACTTGGGCCGCCGGTTTTCAGGTGCGCGCGTGGATGCGCTGCATCATAGGCCTTCGCCAGGTGCTGAAAATCCAGCCGGGTGTAGATCTGTGTGGTGCTGATGTTGGCGTGACCAAGCAACTCCTGCACGCCGCGCAGGTCGTTGCTGGACTGCAGCACATGGCTGGCAAATGAATGACGGAGCATGTGCGGGTGCACCGGCGCAGCCAACCCGGCCTGCAGGCTGCGCTGGCGAAGGCGCTGCCAGACAGACTGGGCCGTGAGCCGGGTGCCGTTGCGGCCAATGAACAATGCGGCGTGGGCCGTGCCGCCTTTTGGCACCCGCACTGGTGTCACAGGCAGCGCCTGATCGCGCACAGATAACCAGACCTGAAGGGCCTGCACCGCTTTGGCACCCACCGGCACAATGCGCCGCTTGCTGCCTTTGCCCAGCACATGGGCCTCCCCCGCCTGCAAATCAACCCAGCCTCGGGCCGCATCGCTGGCCAAGGCGTCCAGGCCAGTGACTTCGCCAACGCGCAGGCCACCACCATAAAGCAGCTCAACCAGTGCGGCATCACGCGCCTCCAGCCAGGGGTCTGCACCGGGCTGGTCAAAACTGGCGAGTTGCACTGCGTCATCGACACTCAAGGCCTTGGGCAGCGGTTTGGCAGCTTTTGGGGCGCGCACGTCCAGCACCGGGTTGCAGGCGACCAGCCCTTCGCGCCCGAGCCAGATATAGAAACCACGCCAGCCAGACAAGATGAGCGCAATGCCGCGGCCACTGCGCCCGCCACTGTGCATGTGCGCGACCCAGCGCCGAATGTGGCTGGGCTGCACCGCCACCAGGTCAACACCGGCTTGTGCGGCGTGACTGGCGAGCTTTTCCAGATCCAATGTGTACAACGCCACGGTGCGCTGCGCCAGCCGCTTTTCGAACCGCACATGGTTCAGGTAGCGTTGCACCAACGGATCGGGTGGTGGCATGGCTAGCGCAACGGCGACAGCGCGGCGCTGGCGAGTTCGGCGACGCGGCCCAAAAAGTCGGTGCCCATGGTGCTGGTGAAGCGCTGCGAGTCCGGCGAGGCCAGCACCAGCAAGCCAAATGCCGGGGCCACACTGCCTACGGGGCCGGCGCGCAGCGGCAAAATCGCCAGCGACACGGCGGATTTGGGGTCGGGCAGCCAGTTGATGGCTTCCAGGCCGGTGTTGACGCCACAAAATGGCTCCGTCAGGGACGATACAAATGATTTGGCGTCATCGCTGACACCCTGGGCAAACGCTGCACCAGCATAGGCCGCATCGACACCCCAGACCTTGATGCCCACCTGCGGCACCGAAAACTGGTCGGCCAGCTCGGCCGCCATCAGCTCGGGCAAGCTGGCCGGGTCGGTATTCAAAAACAAGGTACGCGCCCATTGCAACAGCTTGTCTGACAACACCATGTTGTCGTTCACATTGCGAATCATGTCCATGATGCGCAGTTCCAGCATCTTGATTTTTTCGCGCAGCAACCCGGCCTGACGCTCTTGCAGACTGACTGCACGCTGGCTATGGGGGCTGCTGAGCTGCACGGCGGCGAGCAGTTCAGCATGGCGCTCAAAAAAATCAGGCGTGTTGGCCAGGTAGTTGGCAATGTCGTCTTCGGTGATGGGGTGGCCGGTGGCACTGGGCAAATTGGAATGAGGCATGATGTTCAGACGTTAAATGAGTTGGGAAGGTCATCGGGCAAGTCAATGGTGCCCTGAAACACGGTGGTGGCGGGTCCAGTCAGCATGACAGGGGTGGCGTCACCCGCCCACGAAATACTCAACACACCGCCATGGGTTTGCACTTCAACCGCCGCATCGAGCAAGCCCAGCCGGATGCCAGCCACGACGGCGGCACAGGCGCCGGTGCCGCAGGCCAGCGTTTCCCCCGCGCCGCGCTCGTACACGCGCAGGCGGATGTGTGAGCGGTCCAGCACCTGCATGAAACCCACGTTCACGCCACGCGGGAAGGCCGGCAAGGCCTGGATTTGTGGACCCAGGGTGAGCACGGGTGCGGTGTCCACATCGTCCACCAGCAGCACCGCATGGGGGTTGCCCATGGATACAACAGCTACTGAAATTATAGCTTTTAGCGATTTATCTATAAGGGCTAGGGGCCAAATTTCCCATGAACCTTGGGTCTTTGGGGCGAGCCCGGCAGGGTCGAAAGGCAGATGCGACAGCTCAAAATCAGGCGCTTCCATGTCCACAGTCACCCGACCGTCCGGCTGCCAGTGCAGTTCCAGCACACGGTTCATGGTTTGCACC
>CAISLL010000255.1 GCA_903886165.1 uncultured beta proteobacterium
CCGATCAGTGGCAGCAGCGCCAGGTCCAGCACCGCAAACACGGCATAGGGTGCCACCAGCGAGGCCACGCGTGCACTGAGCCACAGCAAAAACAAAAAACCCAACAACGCGCCACGCGGGGTTGCCAGGCCGGTCCAGGTTTTACCGGCGGTCATCAGAAAACCCACGATGACCGCAATGGCAAAGCCAAACAGCATTTCATGGGCATGCCAGAGCAGCGCGGGGGGCGTGGGCAACCAGATGGTGGCCCCCAGAAAAATAGCCACCCACAGTGGCACGATCAAGGCCGACAGCAGTGCTGCACCCAGGTAAAACGGGCGAAAAGCCAACCGCAACAACGGTATGCCGTAGGGCGCCGGGATGGCAGGCGTTTGGCCAAAGATAGGCAGTGGCATGTCTACTTTCCGGGGTTGGAGTCAGGGCGTGCGCTTGGGTCTGCGGGTGTGGTGGCGGGTGCCAGTTGCTCGTCACCCCAGGTCAGCCAGTCGTCACCAAAGAGCTCTGCGGGGTGCGGTGAACGCTCATTGGAACAAGCCATGGCGTTGGTGGCACAAAATTGGTCGCAGCCCCAGCAGATGCGCTCGGGGTTGGCGGGATGGGTGGGAAATCTTTTTGCCATGGCAGATGTGCTTGATCGTGATGATTATGGAACGCGGCGACATGTTTCATGTAGGCTGGACTGCACTCAAAAGAAGAATATTGAATGAATGTTATTTTATCCAGATAATAGCCATATTGAATGCACCTTTAATTTCTTTGCCCTGACCTATGCACCTGACCCAATGGACCGACTACACCTTGCGTGTCTTGATGTACTGTGCGGCCAGCCTGGAGCGCGCCGAACCTGTGACGATCACCGAGATTGCTGACAGTCACGGCATTTCGCGCAGCCATCTGACCAAGATCGTGCAAGAGCTGGCGGCCCGGGGCTGGCTGGAAACCACACGTGGCCGGGGCGGCGGCATGCGGCTGCTGGTAAGTGCCAACCACATCACCTTGGGTGAAGTGGTACGCGCCACCGAGACAGATTTTGTGATGGTGGAGTGTTTTGAGCCCGCGCTGAACCAATGTCGCTTGAGCCAGCACTGCACTCTTAAAAGTGTGCTGAACCAGGCCACACAAAGTTATCTGGCGGTACTGGATGGTGTCACGCTGGCGGATCTGGTGGCGCCTTTGGCCAGCAGCCACATGCCAAAAGCACGGCGCCTGCACTTGATCCCGGGCATACCGGGTGCGTCGGTTTGCGGTGACCTATAGCAGCCCCTGCTCCGAAGCAATGACGGCGGCATGAACCCGGGAGCTGACGCCGAGTTTGCGCAAGATGTGTTGTACATGGATCTTGACGGTGGTTTCCACAATGCCGTGCTCCCGCGCGATTTCCTTGTTGCTGTCGCCGCGGGCAATGCCCCGCAGGATATCGAGTTCACGTGGTGACAGACTGGCCATGGCCTGCTCAACCGGGCTGATCACCTTGTCACTACCTGCACTTGATATGGCGCTGTTGGCAGGCTCAGGTTTCGGCGCTGCCGTTTTGTAGGCGGCAATCAGCTTGCCCATCATTTCCGGCGCGATGATGCTGTCACCGTGAAATGCTTTGTGAATCGCGGCGGTAAGAGCGTCACCTTCCATGGTTTTGAGCAGGTAGCCGCTGGCACCACCATGCAAGGCTGCGGCCAGATCGTCCTCATCTTCGCTCACCGTCAGCATCAGGATGCACGCATCGGGCGCCGCTTCAAACAACGAAGGCAGGGCGTCGACGCCATTCACACCGGGTAAATGGTTGTCCAGCAAGATTACATCGGGCTGCAGTTCCTTGGCTTTTCGCAAGGCTTCGCCAGCGTCTGCGGCATCACCCACCACCGACAAGCCAGCGTCGCGCGCCAGCAGCGCGGTCAAGCCGCGGCGAAACAGCGTGTGATCATCGACCACCAGGATACGGATGGGGGCGTGATTGAGTGGGTTGGTCATGTTGTCGAATGGGGTGGGGAAGCCATGGCCGTCTGGACGTTTTCAATGCGGGCGGGGTTGTTGGTGCTTGGGTGTGCGGGTGTAGCCAGTGTCAATATCACCGAACTGCCGCGCG
>CAISLL010000256.1 GCA_903886165.1 uncultured beta proteobacterium
ACACTTCGTGGCTTTGGCCGACACCGCGTGGAATGGCGGCACGGCGGCGGGCCATCAGGGCTGCGTTGGTTTGTTGGGTCTTGGTCAGCATGAGCGCTCCTAAACAGTGGGTGGGTGTGGATGAAGTGGCGTGACTGTAGTGGTGATGCAATATCACAACCATATACAGTTAAGCTCTTTTTTAGACGTACTGTGCAGCTTGCCGAACCAGTACATACAAACCCTATAGCCGCCCATGTTCACCCTTAATCCACAAAGCTCCACCCCTTTGGTGTTGCAGATCGTGGCAGGTTTTTGTGCCGCCATTGACGGGGGCGAACTTCGCCCTGGCTCCAAAGCACCGTCCATTCGCCAGTTTGCCCATGCCCACAACGTCAGCGTGTTCACGGTGGTGGATGCCTATGACAGACTGGTGGCGCAGGGTTACTTCGCCTCGCGTCCGCACTCGGGTTTTTTCGTCAAGCAACGAACCAGCTCGGTCGCTGAGCTGCCGGGCCACGGGCCGAACTTCAGTTTTGATTCAATGTGGTACCTGCGCCGCATTTTTGAAAACCGGGCCCTGCACATGAAGCCTGGTTGTGGCTGGTTGCCGGGGGACTGGCTGTTTCAGGATGGCGTGCGCCGCGGCTTGCGCAGTCTGGCGGCGGATGATGTTGATTTAGGTGGCTACGGTGAACCAAAGGGTTATTTGCCGCTGCGAAAACTGGTGCGCGAACTGCTGGCCGAACAGGAAATTGCCGTCACCGCAGAGCAGGTGCTGCTGACCCAGGGCTCAAGCCAGGCGATGGATCTGGTCGCGCGCCGCCTCGTGCGCCCGGGTGATGCGGTGCTGGTGGATGACCCCGGCTACCCCAATTTGCTGTTTTCCCTGCGTTTTCTGGGTGCGCGTTTGATTGGTGTGCCGCGCACCCCTGCCGGGTACGACCTGGTGGCAATGGAGCGGCTGGTGATTGAAGAGCAGCCCAAGGTTTTTTTCACGCAACCGCGCCTGCAGAGCCCGACCGGCTCCATTGCCCAGCTGGCGCACCTGCACCGGGTGATGCAACTGGCGGACAAGCATGATTTTCTGGTGGTTGAGAACGACATCAATGCCGACCTTGACCCCGAACCGCGGCCCTCGCTGGCCAGCCTCGACCAGCTGAACCGGGTGATTTACATCAGCAGCTTTTCCAAGACGATTTCACCCAACATACGGGTCGGTTACCTGGCTGCCAACCCGGATTTGCTGGAAGACCTGGCGCAGCTCAAGATGATCTCCGGCCTGACATCCAGCGAATTCAGTGAGCGCCTGGCCCATGGCGCCATGACAGACGGGCGCTGTCGCAAACACGTCAAGGGGCTGCGTGAACGCCTGGCCAAGGCCCACGTGGCAGCGGCTTCACAACTGCTGAAAGCCGGGTTCGAGATATTTTGCGAGCCCAAGGCGGGTATCTTTCTGTGGGCGCGCCACCCGGCCATTGAAGATTCTGCCGAGCTGGCATACAAGGCGGCAGAGCAGGACATCTTGCTAGGCCCGGGCCATCTGTTCAGCCCCAACTTGCAAACCAGTCCCTGGCTGCGCTTCAACGTGGCATTTTGTGATCAACCAGCCATCTTTGCGTTTCTGGAAGCACAGTGCAAAACGCCTTGATCCCTTAAAATGGAAGGCTTTGACGCTTGCACCCAGCACGATACAGCGAGTTTGTCGTTCACCGCTGCTGTTCCCAACACTGAAAACCAGGTCTCTCACGCCATGAATTCAACCGCTGCACCGGTGACTGTCGCCGACATTCGCAAGACCTTTCTTGATTTCTTTGCCTCCAAGGGCCACACCGTGGTGGCGTCGAGCCCGCTGGTGCCCGGCAATGACCCCACGCTGATGTTCACCAATTCGGGCATGGTGCAGTTCAAGGACGTGTTTTTGGGCACTGACAAGCGCAGTTATGTGCGCGCCGCCTCGGTGCAGGCGTGCCTGCGCGCCGGCGGCAAACACAATGACCTGGAAAACGTGGGTTACACCGCGCGCCACCACACGTTTTTCGAGATGATGGGGAACTGGAGTTTTGGCGACTATTTCAAGCGCGAGAGTCTGAAGTGGGCCTGGGAATTGCTGACCACCGTTTACAAGTTGCCACCAGAGCGCCTGCTGGCCACCGTTTATGAAGAAGACGACGAGGCCTTTGACATCTGGACCAAGGAAATTGGCCTGCCTGCCGACCGCGTGATCCGCATTGGTGACAACAAGGGTGGGCGCTACAAGAGCGACAACTTCTGGATGATGGCCGATACAGGACCTTGCGGCCCCTGCTCGGAAATCTTTTACGACCACGGTGCACACATCCCCGGAGGCCCCCCTGGGTCGCCAGGCGAAGACGGCGACCGCTTCATTGAAATCTGGAACAACGTGTTCATGCAGTTCAATATGGACGACACCGGCGCCGTCACACCGCTGCCAGCGCCGTGCGTCGACACCGGCATGGGGCTGGAGCGCTTGGCGGCCATCCTTCAGCACGTGCACAGCAACTACGAAATCGACATTTTTGATGCCCTCATCAAGGCCGCTGCCCGCGAAACCCGTTGTGCTGAATTGGGCAACAACTCGCTCAAGGTGATTGCCGACCATATCCGAGCCACCGCATTCCTGGTCAGCGACGGTGTCTTGCCCAGTAACGAGGGCCGTGGCTATGTGCAGCGCCGCATCATCCGCCGCGCCATACGCCATGGTTACAAGTTGGGCCAGAAAGCCCCGTTTTTCCACAAACTGGTGCCCGACCTGGTGGCCGTCATGGGTGAGGCCTACCCTAACATGGCCGCGCAGGCAGCGCGCATAATGGACGTGCTGCGGGTGGAAGAAGAGCGCTTTTACGAGACGCTTGAAGTCGGCATGCAGATTCTTGACGACGCCCTGCAGGGTGAGGTCAAGGTGTTGCCGGGAGAGGTGGCCTTCAAGCTGCATGACACCTTTGGGTTCCCGCTGGATTTGTCTGCCGATGTCTGCCGCGAACGCGGCCTGAGTGTGGACGAGGCCGGGTTCAAGGCCGCCATGGAAAAACAAAAGGCGCAGGGCCGGGCTGCGGGCAAGTTCAGGCAGGACAAGGCGCTGGAATACACCGGCGACAGCAATGAATTCGTAGGCTACGAGCATTTGACTGCCGTCACCAAGATCAAGGCCATCTACGTTGACGGCACCCCTGTGGCCGCGCTGAAAGTAGGCCAAAGCGGTGTGCTGGTGCTGGCCAGGACACCGTTTTATGGCGAGAGCGGCGGCCAGGTGGGAGATGCCGGCGTCATCTTTTGTGACTCGGCCCTGTTTGAAGTGTCTGACACGCAAAAAGTCAAGTCCGACGTGTTCGGTCACCACGGTTCGCTGAAAACCGGCACACTCAATGTGGGTGACAGCGTCACCGCGCACGTCAATTCGAGCTTGCGCGCAGCGACCCAGCGCAACCACTCGGTGACACACTTGATGCACAAGGCCCTGCGCGAAGTGCTGGGCAGCCATGTCCAGCAAAAGGGCAGTCTGGTGAACCCGGAGCGCACACGCTTTGACTTCTCCCACAATGCCCCAGTGACCGACGCAGAAATTCGCGAGATTGAAGCCCGGGTCAATGCTGAGATTCTGGCCAATGCTGCCACACTGGCACAGGTAATGGACATTGAGTCGGCACAGAAAACCGGTGCCATGATGCAGTTTGGCGAAAAGTACGGCGAATCGGTGCGAGTGCTTGATATTGGCAGCAGCCGTGAACTGTGTGGCGGCACCCATGTGGGCCGCACCGGCGACATCGGCATGTTCAAGGTGGTGGGCGAAAGCGGCGTGGCGTCGGGCATTCGCCGCATTGAGGCGGTGACGGGCGAACAGGCACTGGTTTATCTCCAGCACCTGGAAGACACCGTTGAACAAGCGGCCAGCATGCTCAAAACCCCGGCGGCCGAGTTGAACGACCGTCTTTTGTCGGTGCTGGAGCACGTCAAGACGCTTGACAAGGAACTGGCTGCGCTCAAAGGCAAACTGGCCAGTGCCCAAGGTGACGAAATGCTCGGTCAGGCGCAGGACATCAAGGGCATCAAGCTGCTGGTGGCGCAGCTTGATGGTGCCGATGTCAAGACCCTGCGCGACACCATGGACAAGCTCAAGGACAAGCTGAAAACGGCAGTCATTGTGCTGGCCGTGGTGGACGGTGCCAAGGTGCAGATCGCAGTGGGCGTGACAGCCGACACCACAGCCAAGGTCAAGGCCGGCGAGTTGGTGAACTACATTGCGGGTCAGGTTGGTGGCAAGGGCGGTGGCAAGCCAGACATGGCCATGGCCGGCGGCACTGAGCCTGCCAAACTTGCAGGCGCTTTGGCCAGCGTGCTGGCCTGGGTTGAGTCAAAGCTCTGAGTTTATATATAAATAATAGCTACTAGCGAAACAAATATAAGGTCTAGAGGCTAATTATTCACTAAATGTCTGAATTGCAGCCGTGTCCCCGCAAGGGGCCTGCTGCGCCGTGTCAAACTGAAAGTTCCGGGCAATGGTGACCAGTCAAGGTCATGTTGGCCCGGTGTTTTAGACTCCTGTTTTTTTACTCTTCCCACTTTCAAGGCGATTCATGAGTGCTTTTTTGAATGAGACCGTATTGAGTGTCCACCACTGGACAGACCGTTTGTTCAGTTTCACCACCACGCGCGACGAAACCCTGCGTTTTTCCAATGGTCACTTCACCATGATCGGCCTGCGCGTGGACGCCAAACCCTTGTTGCGCGCCTACAGCATCGTGAGTGCCAATTACGAAGATCATCTGGAATTTTTGAGCATCAAGGTGCAGGACGGCCCGCTGACTTCCAGACTACAGCACCTTAAGGTAGGTGACAAGATTGTGGTGGGCAAAAAGCCCACCGGTACGCTCCTGATTGACTATCTCCTGCCGGGCAAAAACCTGTACCTGTTTGGCACCGGCACCGGGCTGGCACCGTTTTTGAGCATCGTGCGCGACCCCGAAACCTACGAGAAGTTTCAAAAAGTCATTCTGGTGCACGGCGTGCGTCAAGTGGCGGAACTGGCCTACTACGATTACCTGACGGTGGATCTGCCCAAACACGAGTTTCTGGGTGAGATGGTCAGCGCCCAGATGTTGTATTACCCCACAGTGACGCGTGAGCCGTTCAAAAACCGGGGCCGCATCACTGATTTGATCGAGTCTGGCAAATTGCAGTCCGACCTGCACTTGCCAAAGTTTGATCCAGCCACCGACCGCGCCATGATGTGCGGCAGCCCGGCCTTGCTTAAAGACCTGAAACACATTCTTGAGAAGCGTGGTTTCCTGGAAGGTAACACCACCAAGCAAGGTGATTTTGTGGTCGAGCGCGCGTTTGTGGAGCAATAAACATGACATACCATCTTTACGCTATCGGCAACGCGCTGGTCGATTCCGAATACGAAGTGTCTGACGCCCAACTGCACGCCGCTGGTGTCGAAAAGCGCCACATGACGCTGATTGACGCGCCGCGTCGCACCGACCTGCTCAAACACGTGCAAGCCGCCAAATCGCACCGCACCGGTGGCGGCTCGGCTGGCAACACGGTGGTGGCGCTGGCCCAGCTGGGCGGCAAGGCGTTTTATTCCTGCCGAGTGGCAGATGACGAACTGGGTGATTTCTACACCGCAGACCTTTTAAGCCACGGTGTCGCCACCAACCTGACGCACACCAAACCACCAGCCGGGCAAACCGGCAGCTGCATGGTGATGGTCACGCCTGACGCCGAGCGCAGCATGAGCACGTTTTTGGGCGCCACGGCCGACCTAGATGAATCCGCCTTGCACCCCCACGATATTGTCAAGGCACGTGTGTATTACATGGAAGGTTACCTGGCAGCGTCGCCCACGGGCCTGACGGCGGCCGTCAAGGGGCGGTTGATTGCCAAGCAGGCGGGCGTCAAGCTGGCCACCACGCTGAGCGACATGAGCATGATCAACTTTTGCCGCGCCGGGCTGGATGCCATGGTCGGTGATGACCTGGACTTTTTGTTTTGCAATGAAGAAGAAGCACAGGTCTGGTGCGGCACGCAAGACTTGGCGCTGATTTGTCAGCAACTGGGGTCACAGGCAAAAACCGTCTGCCTGACCCGCAGCGCCAAGGGCTGTCTGGTGATTGAAAATGGGCACATCAGCGAAGTGCCTGCGGCCAAAGTCAAGGCGGTGGACACCAATGGCGCGGGCGACATGTTTGCCGGGGCCTTCTTGTACGCCGTGACGCATGGCCACAGCCACGCACAAGCCGCCTGGCTGGCCAACCAGGCGGCCGGTCGTGTGGTGTCGCAGTATGGCAATAGGTTGAGCCAGGATGTGATGAATTCACTGAAGGCTGATTTCGCCAAACATGTTGAATCGGCATCGGTAGCAGCCTGACGGCGCCAGGGTTGTTTTTGAGCCTTGCGCCTTGAGGTGTTAGCTAATTTTGGATAATTTAAGAATGAACGCTTCAATCAATGCGGATGCGGCCGAACTGGCCAAGTTTTCGGACCTGGCCCACCGCTGGTGGGACGCCGACGGCGAGTTTCGCCCGCTGCACCAAATCAACCCCTTGCGCCTGGCCTGGATGAGTGGCCTGTGCCCGCTGCAGGGCAAGACTGTGCTGGACGTGGGCTGCGGCGGCGGCATTCTGACCGACTCGCTGGCCCGCGCTGGTGCCAATGCCACCGGCATTGATTTGTCAACCAAGGTGCTGCGTATTGCCCAGTTGCATGCGCTGGATGCACAAACCGAAAATGTGAAGTACCGGGAAATCAGTGCCGAGGACATGGCACTTGAGCAGCCAGGCGGCTTTGATGTGGTGACCTGCATGGAAATGCTGGAGCATGTGCCCGACCCTTCCTCCATCGTGCAAGCCTGCGCCACATTGGTCAAACCCGGTGGTTGGGTGTTCTTTTCAACGCTGAACCGCAACCCCAAGTCGTTCTTGCTGGCCATTGTGGGCGCCGAGTATGTGTTGAACATGTTGCCACGCGGCACCCATGAATATGCCAAGATGATTCGCCCCAGTGAGCTGGCTGGTTTTTGCCGGGCTGCGGGCCTGAATCTGACGCATTCGCGTGGCTTGTCGTTTAACCCGCTGACGCAGCGTTATTGGCTCAACGACGACACCAGCGTCAATTACCTGATGGCAACGCAAAAACCCTTGGGCCTGCCAAAGTGATGCGTGCCGGCCAACAGTTTGCCGGTGTGCAAGCGGTCCTGTTTGATCTGGATGGCACGCTGATCGACAGTGCGCCAGACTTGGCCGCCGCTGCAGACAGCATGCGCGTGGCGCGTGGTTTGCCCTCCTTGCCGGTTGAACTTTACCGCCCGATGGCGGGTGCAGGTGCGCGGGGCATGTTGGGCATTGCCTTTGGCATGACACCCGAGCATGCTGATTTTCAGGTAATGCGTGAAGAGTTTTTTTGCAACTACGAGCGCTGCATGACCCAGCGGACCCAAATTTTTGACGGTGTGCCTGAATTGCTGCAGTCGCTGTCATCCAGTGGGGTGTCCTGGGGCGTGGTGACCAACAAGTCAGAGCGGTTTACTGTGCCATTGACCAACGCAATGACCATGTTTTCAACGGCGGGTGCGATTGTGAGCGGTGACACCACCGCGCACGCCAAACCACACCCTGAACCCCTGCTGGAAGCTGCGCGCCGGCTTGCCGTGGATGCCAGCCGATGTGTTTATGTGGGTGACGACGAACGTGACATCGTGGCGGGGCTTGCTGCCGGCATGGCTACGGTGGCGGTGACTTATGGCTACCTCGGGCAACAGACCGACACCACCCAATGGGGCGCACACGCCACAATTAATTGTGTGAATGAACTGTTGCCTCTCTTGCAATTTTCTGGCAAGGCCTAAAATAAGCGTCTTGGGGCTGCATTGGTTTCGACGTGGATTCGGACGCGCAGCAGGGCATGTCGAGCTGAATGCGCTCGTAAAACAGATTCAAACAAACTAACTGCAAACGACGAACGTTTCGCACTCGCTGCTTAATTGCACGTGAGCCTCACAACAGCAAGCCGATAGGCTGGGCAAGGGTGGTCAGATCGCAAGATTGGGACATCCAGGCTGTGGGGTAATTTCATTCGGCTGGGCCTGCCTTGGGTAACTTAGGGCGGGTCAAGAAAATAGGTTGCTGGCGATTTGCATAGCGTGCCACTGCGCGATGCGAAAAGCGAGATCCAAATCAGACGGCTACACATGTAGAACTGTTCGAAGAAGGTTTGCGGACGGGGGTTCAAATCCCCCCAGCTCCACCAT
>CAISLL010000257.1 GCA_903886165.1 uncultured beta proteobacterium
CAAATTTGCGCTTGGTAAGTTTCGAAGTTGCAGTCATGGTAAATTTTGTGTTAGTTATTGGTAAGTGCACCCAGGTCGCAGGAGTGACCTGGGATGCAGAGGCCTGGGGTTCTGAATCCGGGCGCCTTACAGGCGCCAAAGGGCTTCAATGGCACCGCCGGTGCAAGCAACCAGCCACACGATGGCAAACACGTGCAGTACCAAACGCACGGCGTAGGGTTTAACGTAATCTTGGAAGATATTGCGCATGCCAATCCAGACGTGGAACAGCATGGAGAGCAGAACCAGGAGTGTGAGGGATTTCATCCACTGCGGGGAAAAAATGCCAGCCCACAGTTCATAGCCAATGGGCCCTTTGCTGAAGATCAGCTGAGCCAGTACCACCACCGTGAAAAGCGCCATCAGGACAGCCGTGACGCGTTGGGCCAGCCAGTCGCGCATGCCATAGTGCGCACCAACCACCGTGCGATGTGAACCGTAATTGACAGACATGAGTTGCTCCTGATTTTTTAGTAAAGGCCGAACAGCTTGGCGCCCAGCACCAGTGTCAGGGTAAGTGTGAGGACAAGGACGACGGCGGCAGTTTGACGACCAAAATCTTTTGACACGTGCTCATGGTGTGTGTCCATCCAGAGGTGGCGCAAGCCAGCAATAAAGTGATGCAGGCTGGCCCAGATCAGGCCCAGAACCACCAGCTTCCAGATGAAGCCGGGCAAGCCCAACATGCCGACATTGAAAGCTGCCTTGAATTTGAGGAATGAAATTTCAGAAGAGATGGAGTTGTCAAACATCCAGATGATGAAAGGCATCAGGAAAAACATGATGGCTCCGCTGACCCGATGCATCCCAGATGCCAAGGAGGCGAGTGGCCACCGGTAGCTGATGAGCGAACTGCCATCAATATTGCGGAATTCGGGACGCTTTTTTGCTGTGCTGGCCGCTGATTCAGACATACGTTGCTTTCTATGTTTTGAGTAACTGCTTGGTAACCAGTGAATGCTGATCACCCTTTAAATTCTATTGCAATGCCGCATGAATATCATGGACTTGCGTCTGGGCTTGAGTATTTTTGTCAACTCAAAAGTCATGTTCCTTCGTTAAAACATTGTATTTTTCACTGAAATTACGCTAACCTGACGCCAGGGTTATGCTGAACTTGATTTTCACCCCAAGGTGTTGTGGTAGTGGTGGGTTTCGGTGCGGTAGTAGCCACGACGCAGTTCCATCGGTTCATCCCGGTAGGTGTAGGCGATGCGCTCGACACTCAACAGAGGTATGCCCCGTGTTACCTTTAGCAGTTGCTCGTGGATGTCAGAAGCGGGAATTGCGCGTATTTTTTCTTCGGCGCGCACCATGCGCACGTTGAATTCGGTTTCAAACAGTGCATACATTGGCCCCTGGTAGTTGGCCAGTCGTTCGGCCGTCAGACCCTTGAAGGGAGCCGCGGGAAGCCATATGTCTTCAAGAATGATGGGTGTGCCTCCGAAACTCAGGACGCGCCTCGCCTGTAGCACCGTATCGCCGGTGCGCAGCGCCAGAGCCCGGGCCACATCTGCGCTGGCGCGACTGCGCCGGCACTCAATGATGTCGCGTTGAGCTGGACCTTCGCTGCCCCTTGTCCCGCGGTCAGGTACCAGCTTGAGGAAACGGAATTGCACCTGTTGTTCAGCGTGGGTTGCCACAAAGGTGCCCCTGCCCTGGCGGCGCAGCAGCAGGTTTTCCAATGCAAGCTCGTCAATGGCCTTGCGCACGGTGCCTTGACTGACCTTGAAACGTGCGGCCAACTCTATCTCGCTGGGGATGGCTTCGCCTGGTTTCCATTCCCCGGCCTTCAGACTGGTCAGGATCAGACTCTTGATTTGCTGGTACAAGGGACTGAATGCAGGCGTCGAACTGGAGGCCGATTGCACCTTCAGCTCTGAGGTGAGTGCGGTGAGTGCGCTGTGCTCAGGAACGATGTCAACGGACGATTGCATGGTGGTTAGTCTCGTGTTTTTGCTTGCTGTCGTTTTTGTGAATCATATCTTATATAAGACATAAGACAAATTGACGAATTAGGGTTTTCCAGAGTACACTTCACCGGCTTTGCGGGTATGACCATGCGCTTTGTGCCCCTCGGCCAATGAATTTTTCTTAACATTTTTGGAGATTCCACCATGAGCAAAAAGCCCGTCCGTGTAGCCGTAACCGGTGCAGCAGGTCAAATTGGTTACGCCATTCTGTTTCGTATCGCCTCTGGCGAGATGCTGGGCAAAGATCAGCCGGTGGTGCTGAGTCTGTTGGAAGTGCCTGTCGAAAAAGCCCAGCAAGCTTTGCAGGGAGTGATGATGGAATTGCAAGATTGCGCCTTCCCGTTGCTGGTGGGCATGGAAGCACACAGCGACCCCATGACCGCCTTCAAGGATGTGGACTACGCGCTGTTGATTGGCTCACGTCCACGGGGCCCTGGCATGGAGCGTGCCGAGTTGCTCGCAGTCAACGCTGAAATTTTCACTGCACAAGGCAAGGCCCTGAATGCGGTGGCCAGCCGCAATGTCAAGGTGCTCGTGGTGGGTAACCCCGCCAACACCAATGCTTACATTGCCATGAAGAGCGCGCCGGATCTGCCCCGCAAGAATTTCACCGCCATGCTGCGCTTGGACCACAACCGTGCCTTGAGCCAACTCGCCAGCAAAACCAGTAAGGCTGTGGCAGACATTCAAAGCATGGCCGTGTGGGGCAACCATTCACCCACCATGTATGCAGATTACCGTTTCGCCACAGTGGACGGCAAGAGCGTAAAGGACATGATCAATGACCACGATTGGAATGCCAACACCTTTTTGCCCACCGTGGGCAAGCGCGGTGCAGCCATCATTGCAGCGCGTGGCGTGTCATCAGCTGCTTCTGCGGCGAATGCAGCCATTGACCACATGCATGATTGGGCCCTTGGCACCAACGGCAAGTGGGTCACCATGGGTGTCCCTTCTAACGGTGAATACGGCATTCCCAAGGACGTGATGTTCGGCTTCCCTGTGACCTGCTCCGGTGGCGAATACAAACTCGTTGAAGGCCTGCCCATCGATGCATTCAGCCAGGAATGCATCAACAAGACCTTGAAAGAACTGCAAGACGAACAAGCTGGCGTGGCGCATTTGCTGTAAGTTGCTTCGGCAAAAGTCAGGCTCGTGACCCATCCAAGCGCCATTCTGGTCGGTGCATCGGCAACCCCGGTGTTGCCGGTGTGCGACCACTACTGTGGCCAGGAAGCGCGCATGGTCAAGAGCTTGGCCTTGCAGGCTGAGTTGGCGCAGGAATTTGGTACTTGCGTGTTTGATGTCACCCTGGACTGCGAAGATGGCGCTGCAGTTGGTGCTGAGAAGGACCATGCTTTTATGGTTCAAGCCATTGTAAATCAAGCGTATGATGCTTCAAAAAGTGGAGCGAACGAGTTGATGTCACGGGTGGCTGCCCGGGTGCATCCGGTGGATCACCCAGCGTTTGCACAAGATGTGGAAATCATCGTGGGTGGCGCAGCTCAGGGCTTGTGCCATGTGATGTTGCCTAAGGTGGATTCGCGCGCTGATGTAGACCTGGCGGTGGCGGTCATTGACCGTGCGGCACAAGTGGGGGGTCGTGGGGAACCGCTGCCGGTTCACGTGCTGGTCGAGTCCCCTTTGGCGGTTCACAACGTGGCAGACATCGTGTCCCATCCCAGAGTTCAATCGGCCAGTTTTGGTCTGATGGACTTTGTGTCGGCACATGGGGGTGCCATTCCGGCCAGTGCCATGGGGACATCGGCGCACAGCCATGCCAGTGATCTGGATCAGTTCAGCCACCCTCTGGTGGTGCGTGCCAAGCTTGAAATAGCGGCAGCCTGTCATGCGTTTGGTAAGGTGGCATCGCATTGCGTTGTCACAGAGTTCAAAGACAGTGCGCGTTTGGAGCAAGCTGCAAGGCAAGCGAATCAGGCGTTGGGGTACGGGCGCATGTGGAGCATCCACCCTGATCAAATTCGCCCCATCCTTGCCGCGTTTGCCCCGGCAACGTCAGAAGTAGATGAGGCGAGCCAGATCATTTGCAAGGCGCACAGCCAGGATTGGGCACCGATCTCGGTGGCGGGCAAGCTGCATGACCGGGCGAGTTACCGATACTACTGGCAGGTACTGGTGCGTGCGCGTCAGACGGCCCGGCTGCATGCCCTTGATCCGGCACAGGTTTTTTTCAGTGCCCGATGATGCGCATTTATTCGTCATCGGCTCGAACGCTATTTATTAGATAGCTGGTTGCCCAATTTTTATAACGGCTAGATTCATTTTTATTGAAGGAGTTGACCATGTTGCAAGCCTACCGCGCCCATGTTGCCGAGCGCGCTGCCCTCGGAATTCCGGCGTTGCCGCTGACGGCGCAGCAAACCGCTGCGCTGATCGAGCTTCTGAAAAACCCACCCAAAGGCGAAGAGTCTTTTTTGGTGGAACTGATCACTCATCGGGTGCCGGCCGGCGTGGATGATGCGGCCAAAGTCAAGGCCAGCTACCTGGCGGCCGTGGCCCATGGCACCGAAAAATGTGCGCTAATCAGCCGCGAGAAGGCTACTGAGTTGCTGGGCACCATGCTGGGTGGTTACAACCTGACTCCACTCATCGAGCTGCTCGATGACGGCGCAGTGGCTGCTGTGGCGGCCGAGGCGCTCAAAAAGACCCTGTTGATGTTTGACCAGTTTCATGACGTCAAGGAAAAGGCTGACAAGGGCAATGCGCATGCCAATGCCGTGCTGCAGAGCTGGGCCAATGCCGAGTGGTTCACCAGCCGCCCCGAAGTGCCCAAGAGCATCACACTGACCGTGTTGAAAGTCACTGGCGAAACCAACACCGACGATTTGTCGCCCGCGCCTGATGCCTGGAGCCGCCCCGACATTCCGCTGCACGCACTGGCCATGCTCAAAAACAAGCGTGACGGCATCACACCCGAGGAAGACGGCAAGCGCGGCCCGGTCAAATTCATTGAAGACCTGCGCGCCCGTGGCAACCTGGTCGCTTATGTGGGTGATGTGGTCGGCACCGGCTCCAGCCGTAAATCTGCAACCAACAGCGTCTTGTGGTTCACAGGTGAAGACATTCCATTTGTGCCGAACAAGCGCTTTGGTGGCGTCTGTCTGGGTGCCAAGATCGCCCCGATTTTCTACAACACCATGGAAGATGCCGGTGCACTGCCCATCGAGTTGGATGTGAGCCAGATGAACATGGGTGACACCATTGAACTGCGCCCCTACGAAGGCACCGCCCTCAAGGACGGCAAGGTCATCGCCAAGTTTTCGCTCAAGAGCGAGGTGCTGTTCGATGAAGTGCGCGCCGGTGGCCGCATCCCCTTGATCATTGGCCGAGGCCTGACTGCCAAGGCGCGCGAATCGCTCGGTTTGCCAGCGTCCACCCTGTTCCGTTTGCCGCAGAACCCAAAGGCCACTGGCAAGGGCTTCACGCTGGCGCAAAAGATGGTCGGCCGTGCATGTGGTCTACCCGAAGGTCAGGGCGTGTTGCCTGGCACTTACTGCGAACCCAAGATGACCAGCGTGGGCTCCCAGGACACCACCGGACCAATGACCCGTGACGAACTGAAAGACCTGGCTTGCCTGGGCTTCAGCGCCGATCTGGTGATGCAGTCCTTCTGCCACACCGCGGCCTACCCCAAGCCGGTGGACGTGAAGATGCACCATGAGTTGCCCGAGTTCATCAGCAACCGCGGTGGTATCCCGCTGCGCCCGGGTGACGGCATCATCCACAGCTGGCTCAACCGCATGTTGTTACCAGACACCGTGGGCACCGGTGGCGACAGCCACACCCGTTTCCCGATTGGCATCAGCTTCCCAGCCGGCTCTGGCTTGGTGGCCTTTGGTGCGGCCACCGGCGTGATGCCTCTGGACATGCCCGAGAGCGTGCTGGTGCGCTTCAAGGGAACGATGCAGCCGGGCGTCACGCTGCGTGACCTGGTCAACGCGATTCCTTTGTACGCCATCAAATCAGGCGAACTGACGGTAGCCAAGCAAGGCAAGAAGAACGTGTTCTCTGGCCGTATTCTCGAAATCGAAGGTCTGCCAGACCTGAAGGTCGAGCAGGCGTTTGAACTCAGTGATGCATCGGCTGAGCGCAGCGCGGCCGGTTGCACCGTGCACCTGAACAAAGAGCCGATCATCGAATACATCAACAGCAACATCGTCATGCTGAAGTGGATGATTGCCAATGGCTATTCCGATGTGCGCACCATCAACCGCCGGATCAAGGCCATGCAAGACTGGTTGGCCGATCCCAAGTTGATGAAGGCCGACGCCGACGCCGAGTACGCCAGCGTGATCGAAATTGATTTGGCTGACATCCACGAGCCCATCGTTGCATGCCCCAATGATCCGGACGATGTCAAGACGCTGTCCGATGTGGCTGGTGCCAAGATTGATGAGGTGTTTATTGGCTCTTGCATGACCAATATTGGCCACTTCCGTGCCGCGTCCAAACTGCTTGAAAACAAGCGCGACATTCCGGTCAAGTTGTGGATGGCGCCGCCAACCAAGATGGATGCAAAACAACTGACCGAAGAGGGCCATTACGGTGTTCTGGGTTCTGCCGGTGCCCGCATGGAAATGCCGGGCTGCAGCTTGTGCATGGGCAATCAGGCTCAGGTGAAAGAGGGTGCGACCGTCTTCTCCACCAGCACTCGCAATTTCCCGAACCGTTTGGGCAAAAACAGCTATGTGTATTTGGGTAGCGCAGAACTGGCTGCGATTTGCTCCAAGCTGGGTCGCATTCCGACCAAGGCAGAGTACCTGGCCGACATGGGTGTGTTGACTGCTGCTAGCAGCAAGATTTACCAGTACCTGAACTTTGACAAAGTGCAGGATTACACTGATGCCGCTGCCACCGTGAAGGATGCAGTCACGGGGTAAGCGGTAAGCAATTAGGTTCTGGGTAAGCTGCCCCGCAAATTGATTTGCGGGGCAGTTTTGTTTTTGGAGCATCAAGCCGGACAGTTAAACTCCTCGAGTTGGTCCGTCATTCATGGCGTTGACATTATCAAAAGGAGTGCCCCTGTGTTCTTTGGCAAATTGTTACCACGCGACACCAATTTCTTCACCATGTTCAACCAGCATGCGGATCACATTGTGTCGGCAGCGCATTCGTTTTCCAGGCTGGTTGCAAACTACAGCAACCCGGAACTGCGTGAAAAATTTCATCGTGAAGTTGACCACGCCGAAGGTGCTGCAGACCGGGTCACGCATGAAGTGAACAAGGCCATCCACAAAACATTCATCACTCCCATTGATCGTGAACAAATTCACAGCCTGATCAATACCATGGATGACGTCGCTGACTTGATTCAGGACTCCGCTGAGACCATGGCGTTGTATGACGTGCAGCACATGACCGATGAAATCGTCCGCTTGACTGATTTAAGCGTCAAGTGTTGTGAGCGGGTCCGTGATGCGGTTTATCTTCTGAACAAGATTGCCGATCCGTCAACCGCAGAGGCAGCGCTGAAAACCTGCGACGAAATTGACAAGCTCGAAAGTGACGCGGATCGTGTCATGCGCACGGCCATGAGCAAATTGTTCCGCGAAGAGCCCGACGTGCGTGAACTGATCAAGCTTAAAGCCATTTACGAGTTGCTTGAAACCATCACCGATCGTTGCGAAGACGTCGCCAATTTGATCGAGGGTGTTGTCCTCGAAAATTCCTGATTTCCGGGAAAGTCGGAGTTATGGAAACTGTACAAGCAGCCCTGTGGGTGGTGATTGTTCTGGTGGCGATGGCCGTTCTTTTTGATTTCATGAACGGTTTTCATGATGCAGCCAACTCAATTGCCACAGTTGTCTCAACTGGGGTGCTCAAGCCTGGGCAGGCGGTCGTGTTTGCCGCTTTTTTCAACATGATCGCCATCTTTGTCTTTCACTTGAGCGTAGCAGCCACGGTCGGCAAAGGCATTGTGTTGCCTGGGGTGGTGGATACCAATGTTGTTTTTGGTGCCTTGGTTGGCGCAATTACCTGGAATTTCATCACCTGGTACTACGGTATTCCAAGCAGTTCGTCACATGCGTTGATCGGAGGGATTGCGGGGGCTGCCATTGCCAAGGCAGGTGTTGGTTCGCTGCTGGTTGCAGGCATCACGAAGACCCTTGTGTTTATCCTTGTGTCTCCGTTGTTGGGATTCTTGCTGGGCTCCATGATGATGGTGCTGGTGGCATGGGTCTTCCGAGGGTTCAAGCCGCTCAGAGTAGACAAATGGTTCAGGCGCATGCAATTGGTGTCTGCAGGTGCCTACAGCTTGGGTCATGGGGGCAATGACGCCCAAAAAACGATCGGCATCATCTGGATGCTGCTGATTGCGACGGGTTACACACAGGCCTCTGAGGCTTCCCCACCAACATGGGTGATTGTGATTTGTTACGCGGCAATTGGGCTGGGTACGATGTTTGGCGGCTGGCGCATTGTCAAGACCATGGGACAAAAAATCACCAAACTCAAGCCGGTGGGTGGTTTCTGTGCAGAAACGGGTGGTGCCATTACCCTGTTTTTGGCCACCGCGCTAGGCGTGCCGGTTTCCACCACCCATACGATTACCGGTGCGATTGTCGGAGTTGGCGCCACCCGGCGCGCGAGTGCAGTGCGTTGGGGTGTTGCCGGCAATATTGTCTGGGCGTGGGTTTTGACGATTCCCGCCAGCGCCATCATGGCTGCTGTTGCGTACTGGGTCAGCCTGATCCTGTTTTGAAACCGGGTTGCCTGGGCTCAACCCGGTGTGGAAGAGTCGCCTTCACCCAGCGACTTATCCATCATTACCACGTCAAGCCACTGGTCAAATTTCCAGCCGCACGACTTCAGTGTGCCGACATGGCTGAAGCCTGCGCTCCTGTGCACACCAATGGAGCCCTGGTTGTTTGAGTCGCCGATCACGGCAATCAGTTTGCGCACTCCGGCGCGCTCGGCTTGTGTCATCAGTTCTGCCAGCATTGCGCGGCCAAGTCCCTTGCCTGCTGCGTCGGCTGCCAGGTAGATGGAGTCTTCGGCTGAGTAACGGTAGGCTGGCCGTGGTTTGAACCAGTTGCAATAGGCAAAACCCAGCAAGTGCTGGCCATCTGCGACCACAAGATAGGGCAGGTTCTTGCTCAATACGTCGGCGCGCCGCTGGGTCATGTCGGCTTCATTGGGTGGATCTACCTCGAAAGTTCCGGTCCCGTGCAGCACATGGTGGGCATAAATGGCGGTAATCTGAGGGATGTCGTTGTCTTGACTCGGTCGAATGATAGGCATGGTGTGAGGAATTGGTATAATTTTCGGCTGTCTGTCGTGTCGCATAGCCGGGTGGTTATGTTGCGTGTCTCAAACGCCGGATTTTGTGCCAATTTTCGTGGAATTTTTTCCACTCCCCTAAGGATAAATCATGGTCGTCATTCGACTCGCCCGTGGCGGTGCCAAAGCACGCCCGTTTTTCAATATTGTTGTTGCTGACAAGCGCACACGCCGTGATGGCCGTTTCATTGAACGCATTGGGTTCTACAACCCGATTGCAACTGCCAATGAAGAAAGCATTCGCATTGCCCAGGATCGTCTGACGTACTGGCGCAGTGTGGGCGCCCAGGCTTCCCCCACGGTGGAGCGTCTGGTTAATCAAGCTGCCAAAAAAGCAGCCTGATCTGCATTGATGGTGCCCGGCCTGGAGGCTGCCGAACTCCCGGCAGACGCAATCGAAGTCGGGCGCATCCAGGATGCCTGGGGTATCAAGGGGTGGTTCAAGGTATTGCCCTACAGCGCCGATCCCGAGGCGCTTTTTTCTTCCAAACGCTGGTTTCTGTTGCCCACCGAGAAGGGTGCAAAAACCTTCACAGGCGTTGGTCAGCTGAAAATCAAGGAAGTAAAAATGCATTCCGACGCGGTGGTCGCTTGTGCCGTTGCCGTGGACGACCGCACGGCGGCGGACGCACTGCGTGGCGCACGCATCTTCATCCCGAAATCAAGTTTTCCTGCGGCGCAAAAGGACGAGTATTACTGGGTCGACCTGATCGGACTCGATGTTGTCAATCGGGAAGGCCACACCCTCGGGCAGGTCAGTGACCTGCTATCGACCGGGCCACAAACCGTGCTGGTCATTGATGACCACCAAAAGCCAAAAGCTGAACAACGCATGATTCCCTTTGTTGCCCTGTATATCGACGATGTCAACCTGGCAGAGCGGCGAATTCTGGTGGATTGGCAAGTCGATTACTGAAAGTGGTGCCATGCGTTTTGATGTGGTCACGCTGTTTCCTGAGTTGTTTGCGCCGCTGTTGACCACCGGGATCACGCGTCGGGCTTACGAGTCAGGTCAGGTTGATGTGAGGCTACGCAATCCGCGTGACTTTGCAGAGGGCAATTACCGTCGTGTGGATGACCGCCCCTTTGGCGGAGGCCCTGGCATGGTGATGCTGGCTGAGCCGCTTGCCAAGTGTTTGTTGACCATTCACACAGAGCGCCAGGACGCTGCACCCGCCGTGCTCTTTTCACCAGTTGGCAAGGCGTTGGACCACAGCGCGGTGACGCGCTGGGCATCCGGCAGTGGCGCGGTATTGATTTGTGGCCGTTACGAAGGCATTGATCAGCGCTTTATAGACACCCATGTCACAGAACAAATCAGCCTGGGTGACTTTGTGCTCTCAGGTGGGGAAATTGCGGCCATGGCGTTGCTCGACGCTGTGGCACGGTTGCAGCCGGGTGTGCTGAATGACGCTGAAAGCCACGCACAGGACAGCTTCAATACGGCGCTTGATGGCCTGCTAGATTGCCCACACTACACCCGACCGGAATGTTGGGAAGGGCAGTCGGTGCCAGAGGTATTGCTCAGTGGTCATCACGTGAACATCGAGAGTTGGCGGCGCGGACAGCGCTTGTTACTCACCCGCCGCTTGCGCCCCGAACTGATCGATCAGGCGCGAAGCGTGGGTCTCTTGACCAAAGCCGATGAACTGCTTTTGTCCCGCTATAATAACGGGCTTACCGATCCTCTGTAGGGCCGTTTGAGTGCGATGCACTTGGGCATGTGTTATGGTGACACTGGCGCCTGCATGATCATTGAAAGACTCTATGAATCTGATCCAAATTCTTGAACAAGAAGAAATTGTTCGCATGAACAAAACCATCCCTGACTTCGGCCCAGGCGACACCGTGGTGGTGAGCTTGAATGTCGTTGAAGGTACCCGCAAGCGTTTGCAGGCCTATGAAGGTGTGGTTATTGCAAAGCGCAATCGCGGTCTTAACAGCGGTTTCACTGTGCGCAAGATCTCCAGCGGTGAGGGCGTTGAGCGTACTTTCCAGACCTACAGCCCGCTGATTGCCAGCATTGAAGTCAAGCGCCGCGGTGATGTGCGTCGCGCCAAGCTGTACTACCTGCGTGACCGCAGCGGCAAGTCGGCTCGTATCAAGGAAAAGCTGCCAGCGCGCAAAGTGGCAGTCAGCAAAGCTGCTTGATCTGACACGGCTTGCGCC
>CAISLL010000258.1 GCA_903886165.1 uncultured beta proteobacterium
CTGCATGTTCGACAGGCAGATTTTATAAACATAACGAAACAAACAGTGTGCAGTTGTCTTCACAGACCAGAGAAGTCACTGAAATACTGAGCAAGGCAGATTTAGCATGTGTATCAACGCCGCAAACGAGGGCTGAAAAAAATAAACAAAATACAGTGATTGTTCATCCGGGGTTGTTGTTGTTCAATTTAAATTGGGATCAAAGTCTTGCCGTAGAAAGCGCCAAGCTCTTGATAAAAAATGGATTTGCGCGTGATTTTATTGAGTTGCGTGACAGAGAAAATATAGCCATAAGTGAGCTGCTGAAACGCGAACCTGGTAACCGATTCATCGGGCTGCAATACAGCATAGGTGGACAGCCAAGGTTGATTGCTGCAACACTTGCTAATTTCAGGCAGGCCAGTCATTCTGGCTCAACACAATATTTTTATTATCCAATTCTTGTTGACCCCTTTGATATTGGCAATTTGAACAATTTTCTAAGTCTTGATTCCACCGAACTAGGTCAGATGTTTATTGTTGTGTCACGTGAAAGAGCTCTTCTTCGACCCAGTATGGACGCTATTCCCAATAATATTCTAAATCACAATAAATTGCATTTGTTGTATGCGGAAGATTTTGGGGAAAATTGGGGGCATTTTGATGCCTTGAGTGCAATCGTCAGTGGCGGAGGTACAGCAAGGTTCAAGGAGATTTTTTTTCTTATTGCATCGTCTATCAACACAGGGTTGCCTTCCAACGAATTGGCGGCCAAGCTTGATTTTCTTAAAATCAAATATGCCGCAAAAGACGCTCGGCCTGTGAGTTCTAGTTGGTTAAGCAGTGCAAGCAAAATTAGCTGCCATCAAGTCGCAGGTCGTATGTCAAACGTAGTTGTGCAATAGTCAGGCCAGCTTTAATTTAACAGGTCAATTTTCAGGAATGTGTCGTGACCACGAATTGCATTCAGCTTCAATTCAGTAGGTTTATGCAGAGGGTTGGCAGGCCCCTTATTGACCGTGGAGTCGCCGTATGAGTTTTATCCCGCCCAAGCCTGCCGGTCGAAAAACATGGGCATTGTTGGGTGGGTTATTTTTCCGCGACGGGCGGTCTGTGCTGGATTTGCTGCCAGAACGGGCGTACACCATACAAATGGCGGCAACTCGGTTGGTGCGGTTTGCACTGTTTATTGTCAATGCGCCGCAAACTTTCCATCAGGTGATGGTTGAGCAGACCGTCGATTTTCCAAAACACAAGGTGCTGGTTGACGTGCTTGAGCCACTTCTTGGCTATGCCCTGTTTAACTCGAATGGTAAAAATTGAGAAAAACAGCGCAGGTTGGACCAGGCTTTTGTGCTTGCCGGACTTCGCCGCGCGGTTCCGACCATGACGGCAGCAACTGCCGATCTGATCAAACGATGCGACGCCATCGCTGATGGCCGCATCTGGGATGCCGAAGTGGAAATGAGCCACGTCACTGCCGATATTATCTTTCGCACGGTGCTGTCGACACCGCTTGATGCGGCGCAGGCCAGGCAAATACACAAAGCCTTTAGCGCCTACCAAGCGAACGCCCAGCTGGGCGCTGTACCTGTTGGCCTGCCAGCCGCAGTTGCAGCAAGAAGTCCTGCAGGAAATCATGACTGCTGCCTGGGGTGACCGCGAGCCCGACTACGGAGACAGGCGCGCACTGTAGTAGACGCATGACGTGTTTCGCGAAACCTTGAGGCTGTACCCGCCGATCCCTTTTTACCCGCGTCAGGCAGCCAAAGACGGATGTTTGCCCGAGAAACCAGTGGGTGAAGGTGAGCTTGTGGTTGTGTCACCCTGGATCGTGCATCGCCACCGCGAGTTGTGGCTCACACCCGACGCTTTCGAACCGAAACGCTTTTGCATGGAAGCAGGTCGGGCGTCGGCAAAAACGGCTTATCTGCCCTTCGGGCTTGGGCCACGCGCCTGCCCTGGTGCTGCATTTGCGACCCAGGAAGGCCTGCTGATTTTGCGGCCGATTTCTGGGACTTTGACAGTATGAGGCCGCCACCCCAGCCAATCCCCTGCCACCCACAGTCGAGGCATTTCAGCCGCAGTCAACTACCAAGCTGCCAACTTGCTTCCATCCAGAAGCCCATCAAACGCAAATCACCCCACCGCCGATTCAAAGGCATCAATGATGCGGCGAATCGGGGCCTGTTTGAGCTTGAGCGCGGCCTGGTTCACCACCAGGCGCGAGCTGATGTCCATGATGTGCTCGACTTCCACCAGGTGGTTGGCCTTGAGGGTGTTGCCTGTGGACACCAGGTCCACAATCGCATCAGCCATGCCAACCAGTGGCGCCAGTTCCATGCTGCCGTAGAGCTTGATCAGGTCCACGTGCACACCTTTGCTGGCGAAAAAGTCGCGGGAAATCGCAACGTATTTGGTGGCCACGGTCAGGCGCGAGCCTTTTTTGACTGCGTTCGCATAGTCAAAATCGGAACGCACCGCCACACTGATGCGGCATTTGGCAATTTGCAGATCGAGCGGCTGGTACAAGCCCTGGCTGCCGTGCTCCAGCAAGGTGTCCTTGCCGGTGATGCCCAGGTCGGCACCGCCGTATTGCACATAGGTCGGCACATCGGTGGCGCGCACCACCAGCACACGCACGTCGGGCTGATTGGTGGTCAGAATCAACTTGCGCGAGGTGTCGGGGTCTTCCAGCACCTCAATGCCGGCGGCTTTGAGCAGCGGCAGGGTTTCCTCGAAGATACGCCCTTTGGACAATGCAATTGTGATCATTTTGACCTCCATCCCTTATGGAATATTCGTAAGTAGCTCTTATTTAGATAGTATCTTCAGCTGGGTACAAACCACCCGGGACGGGGCGTGTGGGCGTACCCAGGATGCAGCGTGACGTCAAATCACTTCACCCGTTCGATGTCCGCACCCAGCGCACGCAGCTTGGTTTCCATCTGGTCGTAGCCACGGTCCAGGTGGTAAATGCGGTCTACCAGGGTCTCCCCCTCTGCCACCAAACCGGCAATCACCAGACTGGCCGACGCCCGCAGATCGGTGGCCATCACCGTGGCACCTGACAGTTGCGGCACACCCACCACCATCGACACCTTGCTGTCAATCTGGATGTTGGCACCCAGGCGCACCAGCTCGTTGACGTGCATGAATCGGTTCTCAAAAATGGTCTCGGTCACCATGGCCGTGCCTTGGGCCACCGCGTTGAGGGCCATGAACTGCGCCTGCATGTCGGTCGGGAACCCCGGGTACTCGGTGGTGCGAAAGCTTTGTGCCTTGAGTTGGCGGGCACCGGCTGACTCGACGCGAATGCCACCCGGCACGTGGGTGACTGTCACGCCGGCATCGCGCAGTTTTTCGACCACGGCTTCCAGGTGGTCAATGCGCCCATGCTGTGCCACCACATCGCCACCCGTGGCAGCCACCGCGCACAGAAAGGTGCCGGTCTCAATGCGGTCGGCCACCACCTGGTGGGTGCAACCGTGCAAGACATCCACACCCTGGATGCGGATGCGACTGGTGCCGTGCCCTTCAATTTTTGCGCCCATGCTGATCAGCATTTCGGCCAGGTCAGCAATCTCGGGCTCTTGGGCAGCATTTTCCAGAATCGTTTCGCCTTCGGCCAGGGTTGCGGCCATAAGGAAATTTTCAGTACCGGTGACGGTCACCATGTCGGTGGTGATGCGTGCGCCCTTGAGCCGGTCGCGTCCCGCTGGCAGTTTGGCGACCATGTAGCCGTGTTCCACCACAATTTCGGCACCCATGGCGCTCAGGCCCTTGATGTGCTGGTCTACCGGGCGCGAGCCAATCGCGCAGCCGCCCGGCAGCGACACCTTGGCGTGGCCAAACCGCGCCAGCAGCGGGCCGAGCGCCAGCACCGATGCCCGCATGGTCTTCACCAACTCGTAAGGGGCTTCGGGGCGAATCGGTTCGGCGGCGTGAAATCGCATGCCGCCACGCTCACCAAAGGTTTCACTGCTTACCCCCATGTGCGCCAGCAAGGTACGCATGGTGGCCACGTCTTTCAGGCGCGGCACGTTGTGCAGCGTGACCGGCTCGGCAGTCAGCAGTGCGGCGCAAAGCTCGGGCAAGGCAGCGTTTTTGGCGCCAGAAATGTTCACCGTGCCGTTCAGGGGCCGGCCGCCACGAATCAGAAGTTTGTCCATGTGCTCAATCTGACTGGGCAGCCCATTCAGAGGGTGTAAAGGCTTTGATGGACAGGGCATGCACCTCGTCGGTTTTCATCCTGTTGCCCAGTGTGGCATAGACACGCTGGTGCCGGGCAATCGCACGCTTGCCCTCGAACTCGGCCGAGACGACGGCGGCATACCAGTGGCGGCCATCACCCTCCACGGTCAGGTGGTCACAGGCCAGCCCGGTGGCAATGATTTGTTTCAATTCATCAGCAGTCATTACTTCTCTTTCTTATGGGGCAGACCTTCAGGCCCGTCCTCATACGTTTTAAATAGCTTATTCCAAATCACTTGTGTCTAGGCGCGAAGCCGCAGGCAGTGCAGACGCACGACAAGACGAAGCAACAAGAACACGGATGATTTGGAAATGAAATTACAGGACATCAAGAACGGACTTTGTAACCCGAGCGCAGCAACCACAGCGCCCAAACGCTCACCAATGCCGCGGTCGAGGCCACCACACCCAGGCTCAACCACGGTGACACGTCACTCACCCCGAAAAATCCGTACCGAAACCCGTCGATCATGTAGAAAAACGGGTTGAAATGACTCACTGTCTGCCAGAAGGCCGGCAGCGAGTGGATGGAGTAAAACACCCCGCTCAGAAAGGTCATGGGCATCACCACAAAGTTCTGGAAAGCCGCCAACTGGTCGAATTTTTCAGCCCACAAGCCAGCCACCAGACCGAGTGAGCCCATCAACGCGGCACCCAGCACAGCAAAGGCCATGATCCAAAGCGGCGCCACAAAACTCAACTCGGTGAAGAAGACCGACACCAGCAATACGCCAACCCCGACCACCAAACCGCGAACCACGGAAGCACCGACATAGGCCACAAACCAGTGCAGATAAGACAAGGGCGTGAGCAGCAAAAACACCAGATTGCCCATCACCTTGCTCATGATCAGGGACGATGAGCTGTTGGCAAAGGCGTTTTGCAGCAGGCTCATCATGGCCAGACCCGGCACCAGAAAGGCGGTGTAACTTACCTGGTCATACACTTTAACGTGAGATTCCAGCGCATGGCCAAAAATCAGCAAGTACAGCATGGCGGTGAGCACTGGCCCGGCAATGGTTTGCGCTGCGACACGCCAGAAGCGCAGCACCTCCTTGTAGAGCAGCATCTGCCAGCCGGTCATGACAGACTGCCTGCGGTTGAACCTGCATGCTGTTTCATCACATCCAGAAACACATCTTCAAGGTCGGCGCGGCGAATTTCAATGTCATGGGCGACCAAACCGGCCTCTCGCACCGCCGCCAGATACCGCTCGACCGCCAGCGCGTCCTGCGCCGGAAACTGCACCACGCGCCCGGTGACACGAGCCCCTGCGGCCAGCGCGGGCGGCAGATCGCTGTCAATCTTGAACCGGAGCACGTTGCTGGACGCCGCTTTGAGCAAGGCGCTGGTGCTGTCAAGCGCCACCACCTTGCCGGTTTTCAGCATGGCAATGCGGCCGCACAGGGCTTCGGCCTCTTCCAGGTAGTGCGTGGTCAGCAGCACGGTATGGCCCTGCTTGTTGAGCTTAGCAATGAAATGCCACAGAGTCTGGCGCAACTCCACATCAACCCCGGCGGTAGGCTCATCAAGCACGATCACTGGCGGCTTGTGCACCAGCGCCAGTGCCACCAGCACCCGGCGCTTCATGCCGCCCGAGAGTGCCCGCATGTTGGCATGGGCCTTGTCGGTGAGGCCCAGGCTGTCCAGCAGTTCATCAATCCAGGCATCGTTGTGGCGCACGCCAAAGTAGCCCGACTGAAAACGCAGCGCCTCACGCACATTGAAAAAAGGGTCAAACACCAGTTCTTGCGGCACCACGCCCAAGGCACGACGCGCCGCCGCAAAATCAGTCTGGACGTCATGGCCCATGACACTCACGCGCCCGGCACTGGCTTTGGTCAGCCCGGCAAGAATCGTGATAAGGGTGGTTTTGCCGGCACCGTTGGGGCCTAGCAGCCCAAAAAATTCACCCGCCTGAATGTCCAGGCTGACGTGATCGAGCGCCAGAAACTCGCCGCCCTGCGGGCCGCTTGGGGAAGGGTAACTTTTGGAAACCGACTGAAAGGAGATGGCGGGCATGGGGCCGCTATTTTACCGGGGCGCCAGCGCCCTGACCTGCCAACACGCCGTCAACCCCGTAGAGCCGGGCCAGATCAAGCAGGCGCGTGGGCAAAGCCTGCAACACCAGCGCCTTGCCAGTAACCAGGGCGACACGGCGCAGTTCCAGCAAGACCGCCAGGGCAGTGGAATCAAAACGCACCAGCGCCGAGGCGTCCACGGTGACACTGGTGGCTGGCTCGGCGCGCAGGCCACGCAGCATGTCAGTGAGGCAGGCCGTGGCCGTGCTGTGCAGCAAGGTTTCAGGCAACCGAAGCATGTTCAGCCTTTGGCAGGCTTGGCAGTCTTGCTTGACGAACCCGCAGCGTTAACTTTGTTGCGGTCACTCAGCGTGGCAATCAGGCCGTCAATGCCTTTGGTGTTGATTTCCTGGGCAAACTGGCTGCGGTAGGTGTCCACCAGCCAGACACCCATCACGTTCAGATTGAACACTTTCCAGCCCGCGCCCACACCAGGCGTCTTTTCCATCTTGTAGTCCAGTTGCGCGGGGTCGCCACGACCCTGGATCAAGGTGCGCACGGTCACCTCTTTGTCTTCAGGTGCAGACCGCATGGGCTTGATCTCGAAGCTCAAATTTTTGGCCTGGCTCATGGCACCGGCATAGGTACGCACCAGCAGGGTCTTGAATTCAGCTTCCAGGCGCTTGCGCTGCTCCGGAGTGGCTTGGCGCCAACCCGGGCCCACGGCAGAGGCTGTCATGCGCTGAAAATTGACATGTGGCATCACCAGTTGGTCCACCAGTTCCATGATGCGCGGCACATTACCAGACTGCACTGCGGCATCGGCCTGAATGGTGTCAAGTGCTTCCTTGGTCAAGCGTTTGATCAACGCGTCAGGCGCTTCATCGGCTGCGTGCACGGGCAGCGTGGTCAACAAGGAAGTGCTGGCGGCCAGTGCCAGCAACCATTGGGTTAAAAGACGTCGGTTCATGAGGTGTGACTCCCAAAAAATTAGTTGACAGATATTTCCGCAGGGATGAACTCTTCTTCATCAGGGGGATTGCCGTCATACACTGAATTTTGGCGACGCTGTAAATGGGCATCGCGGGTGAAGGTGTAGGGATCAAGCGCCACCTGATCAAGCAACCTCGTGGCATCAAGCAGGCGGGCACGGCGGTCGAGCAAATTCAGCGCAGTGGCTGAATTGCGGGTGGCCACATCGTTGATACCGGACACCAGATTGCCTTGGGAATCCACCGGCAATGCGGCAGTGTCACGCACGGTGGACGGCCCAAGCAGCGGCAACACCAAATAAGGGCCGGCACCGACACCCCAATGGCCCAGCGTCTGGCCAAAATCTTCGGTGTGGCGCTCAATGCGCATTTCTGAGGCAATGTCCAGCACGCCGCCAAGCCCGAGGAAGGTGTTGACACCAAAACGCACCAGGTTGTTGACAGCCGCTTCACCCTTGAGTTGCAGGGCACTGTTCACAGCCGACCAGGCGTCCTGCAAATTACTGAAAAAATTGTTGACACCAGTGCGAACTGGCGACGGCAATACATCGCGGTAAGCGGTTGCAACCGGCTTGAGCACGGCACGGTCCACCACGTCATTGAGTTGGTAGACGCCACGGTTAAAAGGCTCCAGCGGGTCACGCGGATGGGCGTTTGGGCCTGTGGCACAGCCGGTCAACAGCACCAGGCTGAAGGCCATGGCGGCACGCAAAAGGGAGCTTCGGCCAGTTGGAAGGGTCATGTTCATCACTCTACTTTCTTGGTTTCATTCAAGCTACTTGCATCCACATTGCTGCCATCGGCCGCCTTGCTGAACAAAAATTGGCTGATCAGGTTTTCCAGCACCACGGCGGACTGGGTGCTGGAAATGGTGTCGCCGGCGGCCAGGTTCTTGTCATCTGCACCCGCCTCGATGCCCAGGTACTGCTCGCCAAGCAGCCCGCTGGTCAAAATCTTGAGCGAGCTGTCTTTGGGGAAGACATAACGGCTCTCCAGAGCCAGCGTGACCACCGCCTGAAAGGACTTGTCGTCAAAGCTGATGCTCTCAACCCGCCCGACAACCACGCCCGCACTGCGCACGGCGGCTTTCGGTTTGACACCACCCACGTTGTCGAACTTGGCCTTGACCGGGTAAGTCTTCTGGAAGTTCAGGCTCAGCAGGTTGGCCGACTGCAGGGCCAAAAACAGGATCGCCACGGCACCGATCAGCACAAAAAGGCCCACCCACACATCATTTTTTGAACGTTGCATTGCACATCCTTCTATTTAGCGTTCTTTTCCAAAAGACCTTCATATGGTGAACATCAGGGCGGTCAGAATGAAATCCAGACCCAGCACGGCAAGTGATGCTGTCACCACCGTGCGGGTGGTGGCACTGGCCACGCCTTCCGGGGTGGGTTGTGCCTCAAACCCCTGCAGCAGCGCCACAAAGGTCACAGTAAAACCAAACACCACACTCTTGATGACACCGTTACCGACGTCTTTCCAGACATCCACGCCACCCTGGATCTGGCTCCAGAACGAGCCGGCGTCGACACCGATCATGAGCACGCCCACGACCCAGCCGCCAATGATGCCCATGGCACTGAACACCGCAGCAAGCAAGGGCATGGTGATCACACCCGCCCAAAAACGTGGCGCAAGAATGCGCTGCACTGGGTCCACCGCCATCATTTCCATGACACTGATCTGCTCCCCTGCCTTCATCAGGCCGATCTCGGCCGTGAGTGAGGTGCCGGCCCGTCCTGCAAACAAGAGCGCGGTGACCACCGGCCCGAGCTCACGCACCAGGCTGAGCGTGACCAACAGGCCAAGGGCCTCGGATGAGCCATAACGCTGCAAGGTGTAGTAGCCCTGCAGGCCAAATACAAAACCCACAAACAGACCCGACACGGCAATGATGGCCAACGAGTAGTTGCCTAAAAAGTGGATTTGGTCACGGATCAGGCCAAACCGCTTCAGGCTTGGCACCAGCGTGGTCAAGAGTCGCACAAACAGGCGTGCACCCTGCCCCAGATCAGCCAGTTGCTGGCGCGTGGCAACACCGATGTCAGCCGGCTTGTACCAGCTCATGCGCTTGCCTCCACACCAAAATCCTCGGCAATCGAGGGTGCCGGGTAATGAAAACGCATTGGCCCGTCGACCAGGGCTTTCACATATTGGTACACCAGCGGGTCGGTGCTTTGGCGCACCTGATCCGGCGTGCCCTGGGCAGCAATTTTTCCGTTGGCCAGAATGATCACGTGGTCGGCAATGGCAAAGGTCTGTTCCAACTCATGCGACACAAAAATGCTGGTCAGTCCCATGGAGTCATTGAGTGTGCGGATCAGATCTGCGGCGATGGCCAGGGAGATCGGGTCCAGTCCGGAAAACGGCTCGTCATACATCACCAGTTCAGGGTCAAGCGCAATAGCACGCGCAAGTGCCACACGGCGGGCCATGCCACCCGACAGATCGCTGGGCATCAGGTCACGCGCACCGCGCAAACCGACCGCATTGAGCTTCATGAGCACAATGTCCCGAATCAGCGCCTCCGGCAAGTTGGTGTGCTCCCGCAGAGGGAAAGCAACATTTTCGAAGACGGACAAGTCGGCAAACAGGGCGCCAAACTGGAACAACATGCCCATACGCCTGCGAGCCACATAGATTTCCGTCTGGTCCATGGGCGTGACATCCTGCCCGTCAAACAGCAACTGTCCGGCCTGGGCCCGGTTCTGGCCACCAATCAGACGCAGGATGGTGGTCTTCCCGCCACCAGAGGCACCCATCAGCGCGGTCACCTTGCCGCGAGGCACCGACAAGCTCACGTCGTCCAGCACCACGCGCTCACCATAACCAAAGGTGAGGTCACGCAGTTCAACGAGAGAGTCGGAAGGAGATGAATTCATAGGGTTGGGGACAGAGCAAAGTTCACTTCGTGTAACTCTTGGTCTGTCCCACAAGGTCTCAAGATAGAAAGGCCGGGAGTAGCCCGGCCCACGGATCATACGGGATTACACCTATTGCGCAGGCGCACCTGTCGTATGACCACGACATCAGCGCGGCAAGTCGCTGAATCCCATCAGGAACTCGTCCACCGAACGCGCTGCCTGCCGCCCTTCGCGGATCGCCCATACCACGAGGCTTTGGCCGCGGCGCATGTCACCTGCCGCAAACACCTTGGCTGCATTGGTGGCGTAACCACCGGTGAAGTCGGTGCTGGCCTTGGCATTGCCGCGGGCGTCCTTGTCCACGCCAAAGGCGTCCAGTACCGTGGCCACCGGGTTCACAAACCCCATCGCCAGCAACACCAGGTCGGCCTTGTAGGTTTTCTCGGTGCCGGCAACTTCCAACATCTTGCCGTCCTTGAATTCAATTTGAACCGTCTTCAAGCCCGTGACCTTGCCCTTTTCACCGATGAATTCCTTGGTGGAAATGGCAAATTCGCGGGTGCAACCTTCGTCATGGCTGGAGCTGGTGCGCAGCTTCATGGGCCAGTAGGGCCAGGTCAGGGGCCGGTTTTCTTCCACCGGTGGCTGCGGCATGACCTCAAACTGGGTCACGCTCACGGCCCCGTGGCGGTTGCTGGTGCCCACGCAGTCTGAACCGGTGTCACCGCCACCAATGACGATCACGTGTTTGCCATCGGCACGCAGCTGGTTTTTCAGCTTGTCACCGGCATTCACCTTGTTTTGCTGGGGCAGGAATTCCATGGCGAAATGGATGCCGTCCAGGTCACGCCCCGGCACCGGCAAGTCACGCGACTGCTCGGAGCCGCCGGTGAGCAGCACCGCATCAAAATCATCTTGCAACTGCTTGGGGGTCACGGTTTCCTTGGCCCAGTTGGTCACCTTGGAGCCCTTGGGCATGTCACCGACCAGCACACCGGTGCGAATCGTCACACCTTCAGCCTTGAGCTGGTCCACGCGGCGGTCAATGTGGGCTTTTTCCATCTTGAAGTCTGGAATGCCGTAGCGCAACAAACCACCCACGCGGTCGTTTTTCTCAAAAAGGGTGACGGCATGGCCAACACGCGCCAGTTGCTGGGCGGCCGCCATGCCAGCCGGGCCGGAACCCACCACCGCGACTTTTTTACCGGTCTTGATTTTGGCCGGTTGTGGTTTGACCCAGCCATGCTCCCAGGCGCGGTCAATGATGGCGTGCTCGATCGACTTGATGCCCACCGGCAATTCGTTCACATTGAGCGTGCAAGCCGCTTCACATGGCGCCGGGCAGATGCGGCCGGTGAACTCGGGAAAGTTGTTGGTGCTGTGCAGCACGTCAATGGCTTCTTTCCAGTCGCCCTGGTACACCAGGTCGTTGAAATCCGGAATGATGTTGTTGACCGGGCAGCCGCTGTTGCAAAACGGTGTGCCGCAGTCCATGCAGCGCGCCGCCTGTTTTGTGGCGGCCTCGTCATCCAGGCCAATGACAAATTCCTTGTAGTTCTTCAGGCGCTCGGGCACAGGCTTGTAGCCCTCGTCAATGCGCTCGTATTCCATGAAACCGGTGACTTTTCCCATGATGGTTTTCCTTCTTCGTTGGTGATGCTGCCTTACTTGGCCGCCACCAGTTTTTTATCTGATTCTTTTTTTGTAGCTGCTTGCGCACGTTCTACTTGAGCTAGAGCTCCTTTTTTTGCATGAAGTTCACCCAGGGCACGTTTGTACTCAATGGGGAACACCTTGACGAACTTGTTGCGTGACGTTTCCCAGGTATCCAGCAATTCACGGGCGCGGCGGCTGCCAGTCCAGCGGTTGTGGTCGGCCAGCAATTTTTTGAGCTGATCTTCATCGCTCAGGCCACGGTGCCACAGGCTCACATCCATCGCCTCTTTTTGTTCGGCCGTGGTCAGCACTTTTTGCAGCGTCACCATGCTGGTGTTGCAACGCTTGGCAAACTTGCCATCTTCGTCATACACATAAGCAATGCCACCACTCATGCCAGCCGCAAAGTTGCGACCGGTGACACCCAGCACTGCCACGGTGCCGCCCGTCATGTACTCACAGCCGTGGTCACCCGTGCCTTCGACCACCGTGGTGGCACCC
>CAISLL010000259.1 GCA_903886165.1 uncultured beta proteobacterium
CAAATTTGCCGCCCCAACCCTTCTTGAGTGTGTACTTGGGACCGCTGAACATGCCCTTTTTCTTGAAGTCGGCCCAGCCAACAATCGGCGCATCGCCCTTGAGTGGCTCCTTGGCCATCCAGATCGGGGCACTGGTCATCTTGGCCGCAATTTCAGAGAATTCCAGTGCCGTCGTGGGTGCCTTGCCGGTCTCGGGGTCCTTGAATTCCTTGGCGTAGTAGTCGAACAGGTTGGCAAAACCTTTGGCCTTGAGCTTTTCGGCCAGCAGCCACACCACTTCAGTCTCTTCCTGCTTTACATCCCACAGGCGCTTGATGGCGCCTTGCTGGATCGATGCGTAGGCATAACCGTTGCCCATGTTGGTCACGATCGACCAGCCTTCGGCCGAATTGAAGGTAGACGGCAGCACGATGTCGGCAAACATTGTCATCTCGGATGCGTTGGGCACCAGGTGCACAAAGAACGGCACCTTGGCCATGACCTTGTCCCACCGGTCGGCGCCCGTGCAGGAAAAGTTGAAGTTGGCCCAGGAAGTCATCAAAACCTTGACGGCGCCTGGGTCCTTGAGCATGCCATTGGCCACGTTGTTGGTCACCACACCACTCCCCGGCTTGGCACCCATCATGGCTGGCATGTCTTTGGCACCGCGGCCATCTAGCTTCTTGCCCTTGCCGGCAGTCTTGGCCAGTTCGTCGACGTATTTGTCGGCACTCGGAAACTTGCCAAGCGTTGGGCCGCTTGGGCTTTGCCAGACGCCGCCCTCCACATCCACCGACCCCAACAAGCCGTTCAGTGCATACACCGCCATGGAGGCGTAGGTGCCGCGCGGTGTCATGGCCACGCCAGGGCCCATGTAGACCACCGTCTTTGGCGCCGCCTTGCCCATGGCCCGCGCCACGCGCAGGATTTGCGCAGCGGGAATCAGCGATTCTTTTTCGCCCCAAGCCGGTGTTTGGTTCTTGAGCTCAATGTTCCACCACTTCACCAGGCCGTGTGTTTCTTTTTCGGCAAAGGCAGCTTCGTCGACCGTCTGGCCAGCCACAAACAGGTTCTTGCCATCCTTGAAGTCACCGACAAACTCCTTGTTCCACAGGCCTTCAGTCAGCAGGACATGGGCAATGGCACCCGCCAGTGCGCCGTCGGTGCCGGGGCTGATGGGCAACCATTCATGGGCCTTGGCAGCGACATTGGAGAGACGCGGATCAATCGCAATGACGGTGCCACGCTTCACGATGTCCGGAAAGCGGTTCATCATGTTGGGCACCATGCGGTTGGATGCCAGCGGGTCGGTGCCCCAGCAGACCAGGCAATTGGTTTTGGCCAGGTCGTAATCGCGGTAACCAAAGAAACCCTGGGTCAGGCCCGGACCCATTTTTTCGGCCTCGGCGCAAATGGCGCTGTGCGAAAAATAATTGGGTGTGCCAAAAACCTTGGGCAGGGTGCCGTACAACAAGTCAGTGGAGGTTGGTGAGTAGCGCCCCCTGATGTAGGCAAATTTTTGCGGCTCGCCTGCTGCGCGCAACTCAATCATCTTATCGGCGACGATGCCCAGTGCTTCGTCCCAGCTGATGGGCACGAACTTGGGATCAACACCACGGCCCTTGAGCGGGTTAGTGCGCTTCATGGGAGTCTTGATGCGGTCCGGGTCGTACATCTGCTGCGGAATAAGATGCCCGCGTGGGCAGACATAACCATGGTTGGTCTTGGACAGCGGGTTGCCACGGACCCGGGTCGCGCGACCGCCCTGCACAAAGATCTGCACTGCGCACCACTGGGTGCAACCCTGGCAGGTGCTAGCCAC
>CAISLL010000260.1 GCA_903886165.1 uncultured beta proteobacterium
CGATGGGCTTCAAATTTTTCCGGTGTGTCGATCACCCCGGTGATCTTGCCCAGCACATCACGTGCGGCCATGACTTTCATCGTCAGCTTGCGGCCATAGTCAGTCGGGTATTTGCTGCTTGCCACATGACAGTCGGCGCATGACACGGTGGTGCCGCTGCGGTTCTTGTAGTGAACTGTTTTCTTGTATTCTTCGGCGGGAATCGACATCTCGTGGCATGACAAACAAAACTCGGTGCGGTTGGTCCACTCCATGCCCATGTTGAGCCCGCCCCAGATCACGATGCCCGCAAGCAACCCGCCGAGGATCACAGAGAAATGCGACCAGGTGGGTGGCCTGCGCAGCCAGGCGCGCAAACCCCGCTTTGGGTCAGCAGATTTTTCTGAGCTTGTCTTGCCGTCGTCCATCATGGTTCAGTTGCTTAGGTCAGGATTGAGTGAGTTCGGGTTTCATGTGCCCGATTTTTGAATCACGGGCTGATTCCGTCCATAACCGCAATGGAGGGCGGGTGCTAACCCATGTGGGTGATAGGGTTTACCAGCAGATGGGGTTGCAAGGCCGTCCAGGCAAGAAAGAGCACCCCTTTTGTCACCCAAATAGTTTGCAATTAGCTTATATTAAAAGGCCCGGAGGCAAGACTCAACCAAGCATTGGAGACTTCATTGAAAAAGTACGATCACGTGTCACGTCTGCGTGGCCTGTGCCTTGGCCTGATTTGGAGTTGCCTGAATGCAGTGCAAGCTGCCGACGTGCCGCAGATGACATTGCAGCAGGTGTCTGCCTCTGCCTGGTATGCGCAGGGGCTGTCGGCCTTGGGCACACCGGGCAATCAAAACTTCATCTCGAATGCAGGTGTAGTCATCACGCCGACCGGTGTGGTTGTGATCGATGCACTGGGCTCCCCGGCACTGGCCGCACGTTTGGTCACCGAAATCAAAAAACTCACGCCCTTGCCGATCACGCATGTGCTGGTGACGCACTACCATGCGGACCACATCTACGGCCTTCAGGTGTTCAAGGCCATGGGTGCAAAAATCGTTGGTCACCGTGCGGCGTTGATGTATCTCAACAGTGACACGGCGCGACTGCGGCTGGAGGCTTCGCGTGAGCAGCTCACGCCCTGGATCGATGGCAACACCCAGTTGGTGGCTGCCGACGAATGGCTTGACGGCGACAAAGAACTGGTGGTTGGTGGTGTGGTGTTTCAGGCCCGGCCGGTGGGCCCAGCCCATACACCTGAGGACCTGACGTTTTATTTGCCGTCTGAAAAAGTGCTGTTCGCTGGTGACCTGGTGTTTCGCAGCCGGATTCCATTTGTGGGGCAGGCAGACAGCCGTCACTGGATCACGGCCCTGGACCAGTTGTTATCTTTTGATGCCCATGTGATTGTGCCGGGGCATGGGCCGCTGTCCCATGAGGCGCGCAAGGACATGCAGCAAACGCGCGAGTACCTGGTGTGCTTGCGCACCGCCATGGGTCGCGCTGCTGAGGCCATGGAGCCCTTTGACGAGGCCTACAAAAACACCGATTGGTCACAGTTTGAACATCTGCCCCTGTTCGGGGTGGCGAACCGCATGAATGCCTACAACACCTATTTGCTCATGGAGCACGAGGCCAAGCAATGAAATCTTCCGATGTATTGATGACACGTCGACACTGGGCGTTGCTGCTTGGTGCTGCCACTTTTGCCGGGCTCGGACACGCTGCAGGGGGTACCTTGCCAATACCCGCGTCCTTGTCCGATGAATTGGCAGCAGCCCTGAAACAAGGCAGTCCGCTGCTGGTCATGGTGAGCCTGGACCGTTGCCCCTATTGCAAGGTGGCGCGTGAAAATTTTCTGGTGCCGTTGCAGGGACAGTCAGGCCTGCGTATTGTGCAGCTTGACATGCGACACAGTGAGATGGTGCAGGACTTCAGCGGTGCCAGGCAAACCCATGACCAGTTGATTCGCAGCTGGGGTGTCAAGCTTGCCCCAACCGTGTTGTTCTTCGGGCGGGGCGGCAAAGAAGTGGCTGAGCGCCTGGTGGGGGGCTACATCGCAGACTTTTACGGTGACTATCTGGAGGACCGCCTGCAGGTGGCACGTGCCGCAGTTGCTGGCTAAAGGGCTGCATGGGCGCCAGGAGTGCCTGAGTTTTGTTCAACAGAAATCACAAGCAAATGAAACACCTACTTTGGATATTGTTGTGTTCGGTCGTTGTGGCGGCCACTGCGCAGACTGTGCCTGAGCTGTACCAGGGCGCTGATTTGCCGCTGGGCGAAAAGCTGATTGCAGACAGTCAGTGCGACGCCTGTCACACGCGAAACGTGGGTGGCAATGGCTACGCCATTTATCGCCCGGCCGGGCGTGTCAATTCGCTGGGGGCACTGCGCGGTCAGGTAGAGGCGTGCAACACGATGCTGAATTTGGGCTTGTTTCCGGATGAGGTGACCTCGATCGCCGCAGTGCTGAACAGGGACCATTACCGTTTCAAGTAAGTGAAAACCCGCATGGCAAAAGTTGGGAGGCACTTTACATTCGTACATTCGAATATCTGAATTGAAAGCATGAATGACAAGTATCAGGAAAACCTCCAGGTCAAAACCTGTGCTAGCCGGACCGTTCGCAACGTGTTTTTCAGTGGCAAATTGACATGAACCCTGGTTGCTTGATTCCGGCGCCTGAGGGCTTTCTGAATCAGGATGGGGTTCGGACGGTAATCGCGCAAGCCAGAAATGGGCGACGCGACTTCATTCGCAGCACCTTTGCTGCGGCGTCAGCCGGCGTTGCCATGCAGGCGGTATTGGCCCAAGGCAGTGCGCCGTCCGGCATGCAGGGCGAGCCTGAGATTTTGAATTTGCCGGCGCACAGCGCAGGCCTGGGGCAGGGGGTGGCGCAAAACGGTGGTTATGGGCGGCCCTCGCAATTTGAATCCGGTGTGCAACGCCGTCAGAGCCCGGGTCTGACACAGACCACGCAGGCATCGGTGTCTTTTGCGCCGCTGCAGTCGCTGTTTGGCATCGTCACCCCCAGCGGCCTGCACTTCGAGCGGCATCACCAGGGGTGGTGGGACATTGACCCACGCCAGCACCGCTTGATGGTCAACGGCATGGTGAGGGCGGCCAAGGTGTTCAGGCTGGATGAGCTGCTCCGCATGCCCTCTGTGTCACGTTTTCACTTCATCGAGTGCGGCGCCAACACGGCGGTGGAGTGGGGCCATGTGGCGGTGCCGACCGTGCAATACACCCACGGCATGCTGTCGTGCAGCGAATTTACTGGCGTGCCGCTCATCACCTTGCTGGAGTTGGCAGGTGCTGACCTGAAGAGCGGTAGGTTTGTGCTGGCCGAAGGCGCTGATGGTTCGTCACTCACCCGCACCATCCCGATGGGGCTGGTCAAGTCTGGCGAAGTCTTTGTGGCCTACGGCCAAAACGGCGAAATGCTGCGCCCAGAAAATGGTTACCCCCTGCGGTTGATCGTGCCAGGTGTCCAGGGCGTGAGTTGGGTCAAGTACCTGCGCCGCATCGAAGTGGGCGACATGCCCTACGCCAGCAAAGACGAGGCCGACCAATACATGGACCTGATGCCAAACGGACAGCACCGCCAGTACGCCAGCCTGCAGGAATGCAAAAGTGTCGTCACCACGCCGTCGGGAGGGCAAGTGTTGTTGGCCAAGGGCTTTTACAACCTCACCGGTCTGGCCTGGAGCGGCAAGGGCAAGGTCAAAAAGGTGGATGTGTCGGTGGACGGTGGCCGCAACTGGCGAACGGCACGGCTGGAGTCCCCGGTGCTGTCCAAAGCGCTGACCCGTTTTAATCTGGACTGGGTGTGGGACGGCACAGCTGCCATCATCCAAAGCCGCGCCATGGATGACACCGGTTTTGTGCAACCTACCTACCGGCAATTACGCGCCGTTCGCGGCACGCGGTCGGTCTACCACAACAACGCGATTCAGTCGTGGCTGGTGCAGGAAAACGGCGCGGTGAAGAATGTTCAACTGTCGTAGCGCGGTCATCGGCCTGGCATTGCTGGCACTTGTCGGCACAGCCGCAGCCCAATCGGTAGCCGCCTTGGCAGGCTTGGGGCGCGATGCCACGCCTGCGGAAGTGACGGCCTGGGACATTGATGTGCGCCCCGATTTCAAGGGCTTGCCAGCCGGTTCTGGCAGCGTGGCATCGGGCCAGCCAATTTGGGAAGACAAGTGTGCAAGCTGCCACGGCTTCTTTGGTGAGTCGGGCGAAAAATTCAGTCCGGTCATTGGAGGTGTCCAGCCGCTGGATATGGTGACCGGGCACGTGGCCAACTTGACCAGACCTGACTATCCCTGGCGCACCACGTTCATGAAAGTCGCCACCATTTCCACCGTGTGGGACTTCATCAACCGCGCCATGCCCTGGACGGCGCCCAAGACCCTGAAAACCCATGAGGTCTACGCGGTGCTGGCGTACATGCTGCACCTGGCG
>CAISLL010000261.1 GCA_903886165.1 uncultured beta proteobacterium
CGGCAAGGGGGTGACGGCTTGCAGCCCGTCGGCGCCCAGATCGACCAGCAGCACTTCTTTTTGCTGGCGGGCTTCGTCAAAGCCGAGCGCAATGGGCGAGCCGCTGTAGCGGAAGTGGTGCAGCCCACCCACTTTTTGCGGCTGGTGGATGTGGCCGCGCGCCAGGTAGTCCACCGGCGGAAAGGCCGAGGTGGGAAAGGCGTCCAGCGAGCCGACGTAGATTTCACGCACCGAGTCGCTGCTGCTGGCGCCCACGGTGGTCAGGTGCCCGGTGGCGATCAGCGGCACAGTGCGGCCCAGCGTGTTCAGTAGTTCAGCTTGCAGTGCGCGGCCGGCCTCAGACACCGACTGGTAATGGGTCGCAATGGCGGCTTGCATGGCCAGCTGCTTGTCCTGCGCGCTTTGCCCGGCCAGGCTTTGCAACACGTCACGCGGGCGAATGAACGGCACCGCGCACACGATGCAACCCGCCTCACCTTGGCCACCGCGCAACGGCAGCACCACGACTTGGCTGGCCGCACCATCCGCCGCCGCCACCACGGTGGTGCTCAGGCAGGCCAGCAGGGCGCGGCTCTCACCCAGCGTAGAGACAGAATCATGGTTGCCCCCAAGCAGCAGCAGCGCCACCCCCGCGTGGTGCAGCCGGACCACCAGCTGGCTGTACAACTCGCGCGAATAACTGGGCGGCGCGCCGGTGTCAAAAATGTCACCGGCAATCAGCACCGCGTCCACCGCGTGGGCATCCACCTGGGTTAGCAGCCAGTCGATCAAGGCCTGGTGCTCGGCTTGACGGCTCTTGCCCATGAAATGCTGGCCCAGATGCCAATCGGAGGTGTGGAGGATGCGCATGGTGGGTGGGGTGGGTGTGGGAGCGTGAGTAAGCGACTATTTTGATGCCGAAAACACTGGCCAGATTCGGCTTGGGTTTGGCACCCATAATGAGTTACAAACAATCTCAGGGACGGGGTGACAAACATGGCAACTTTGATATCGGCGCCGAGCGAAGCAAACGCCCGTAATCGGGGAAATGGCATGAGGGGGTTTGGGAGGCGGTTGCCTGGATACACTGCCCATAGCCCACATTCATACGCCAAAACACAAGAACTGCAGGGGAGCCCGCATTGAGCCAGGAAGGACAGCTACTCGACAAAAAGTCATTGCGTGCCGTGTCGGGTAAAACCGCCAACTGGAGCGAGCTGGCAAAGGACTGCATCGCGTTCGCGAACGCCCTTGGCGGCACCTTGTTGATCGGCATTGAAGATGGGCAAGACAACCCTCCTGCCGACCAAACCATACCGGCTGACCTGCCCGACACCATTCGGCGCAAGCTGGCGGAATGCACGGTAAACGTCACCGTGTTTCCCGCCATCAGAACCGCCGCCAATGGTGGCCAATTCGTTGCGATGAACCTTCCGCGCGCGATCTCGGTTGCCTCCGGCACCGATGGTCGCTACTTTTTGCGGGTTGCCGACCAGAGCAAACCCGTTACCGGCGATGACGTCCTCAGACTGGCTTCTGACCCGACTTTGACACCGTTTGGGCACATTTTCGGAAAATCCCCAATGAATTCAATGGTCTGACCTGGATTTTTTGCCAAATGCCTAGATACATGGATTGTTGATTTTCTGCCCCATCGTCTCTAAGATGGAGGCATGTACCTACGCGAGAGCAAACAAACACGTACCGATGGCACTGTTGTGACCTACCTGCAATTGGCGGAGAACGTCTGGGATGCCACCAAAGGTCGCTCCCAGGCCCGCATCGTGCACAACTGTGGGCGCAGCGATGATGCCCAGGTGGTTGAGCGCCTGCGCCGACTGGCCAAGAGCATCCTGCGTCGCTGTTCACCTGAGGAGATCGTTGGAGCCGGGGGTGACTGGCAACTGATCTGCGCCTGGCCCTACGGTGACATCTACGTGCTCGAATCCATCTGGAAGCAACTCGGCATCGACTCTGTTGTGC
>CAISLL010000262.1 GCA_903886165.1 uncultured beta proteobacterium
CAGAGACACCGGTCACGGTTTTTGAACCCAGTAGCGACAGCCTGCGTGACCAGGTCAGGCGTTACGAAAACATGCTGATTTGCAAGGCCATTGCAGAAGCCAATGGTGACCGCCGGGTGGCAGCGCAAAAGCTGGGTGTCGGTTTGTCAAGCTTGTACCGCAAGCTTGAGGAGTTTGAGTCTCTTCAGATGCAGCAGATTCTGTCGCAATAGTATAGTAATGCCCTTGCCTGCCCCCATATCCATGGCCACACGCCCGCCAGCACGACGGATCTTTATGACGAGGAACAATTGACCATGAAAATCCCATTTATCTTCCCATCAGCGTTGAAACGCCTGGGTGTGGCAGGCATCGGTTGCTGCCTGGGCATGTCGATGGCCTTTGCAACGCCCGAAGAGGACCATGCGCAGGGACAAAGGGAGTTTCAGCGCGGCGATCTGATGTCGTCCATGACCTTTTCGCGCAAGGCTGCCCAAGCAGGTTATGCACCATCACAGGCGTGGATGGGCGACATTCTGGACAAGGCTGAAGAGGACGTGGAAGCGGTCACTTGGTATCAGAAGGCCGCAGATCAGGGCAATGCAGACGGCGAGTTCGGGCTTGGCCAGATGTACATGAAAGGCGAAGGTGTCAAAAAGGACGAGGAACAAGGGCGGCGCTACACCGAGCGCGCGGCAGCCAAGAACCACGTCGAGGCGGTGAAAGTCATGATGTCGGCCTATCGGCAGGGCAGCATGGGTCTGCCGATGGACCACGCCCAGGCCGACGCATGGGAAACAAAGCTGATTGCCATCCTGCCCGGCTATATCAAGCCTATGCCAAAAAACGGTAGCAAAGCGACCAATGGAGCAACCAAATGACACGTTCACTCTTTCCGGAGATTCGTTTGCGGTTCGTCCGTTTTGCGGTGCCCATGCTGCTGGCGTGTGGCGCGGCACAGGCTGCTGACACGCAGAAAGGGCGGCAGTTGTATGTGACCTACTGCGCCGTATGCCACGGTGAAAGTGGCCGCAGTACTATGGCCGGCGCACCTAATTTTGACCGTGGGGAGAGCATGCTACGATCCGACGCCTCGTTGCTGGCGGCCATTCGTGCCGGCAAAAATGCCAACCCCGCCTTTCAGGGCATATTGAAAGACCGGGAGATTCTGGATGTGATCGCTTACCTTAGGACTTTGAATTGATGCGTGTGGTATTTACTTTGATCGTTGCGGCATTAACCACCTTTGCCAACGTGGCACATGCCCAGACAGCAGGAGCCAGCAAAACGCTTCGTCCCAATGTGGTTGAGACTTTCAACGTCGGAGATGACACCTACGTGCGTGCCTTGCTGATCGAACCAAAAGCCAGTGCGCTTTGGGTCGGAACCTCAAAAGGTGTGCATGAAGTCGATCTGGCATCGGGCAAACCACGCAACACCTTCACACGCGAGAGCGGCTTGGCCAACGAATACGTGTTTGCCATTGGCCTTGACAAAGAGGGCTACAAATGGTTTGGCACCAACGCCGGAGGCGTGTCCCGTTACAAGGATGGCAAATGGAAGACATTTTTCCCGATGCACGGCCTGGCTGATTACTGGGTGTACTCTTTTGCCAACCAGAAAAATGGTGACTTGTGGATCGGCACTTGGGCAGGGGCCAATGTGGTCGACCTCAAGACCCTCAAATTCAAAACTTACGTGAAAGAATTGATCAATGAGTGGGTCTACGGGCTGGGTGTAGATGCAAGAGACCAGGTCTGGTTTGGCACCGAAGGCGGCGTGTCGATGTATGACGGCAAGACCTGGCGCTCCTGGACCCATAAGGATGGCATGGGCGCCGACAATCCGAAGAAATTATTGACCAGCCCCAACACCGGTTTGGGCACACGCTCACGCCACGACCTTGGCCTTCGCACGCAGGATGGCACCCCAAGTTATAACCCGAATTATGTGTTTTCAATTCTGGTTGCTGCCGACCAAACCGTTTGGGCGGGCACCTGGGGCGGTGGCGTCAGCCGCTTTGATGGCAAGAAGTGGACCAATTTCACAACCAAAGATGGTTTGGCTGGGGACATTGTCTACAGCATTGCCCAGGACGCAAAGGGTGTGTACTGGTTTGGCACTAATGGTGGCCTGACGCGCTACGACGGCAAGACCTGGGGCAGTGTGGACGCGCTGACCGGGCTGCTTGACAACAACGTGTATGCGTTGGCCGTGGCACCTAACGGCGATATCTGGGCAGGAACAAAGCGCGGTGTGGCGCGTATCGGTCAACCAAAAGGAAAATGACGACATCATGGTGCAAATGAATACGAAGTCTGCGGCCATCATCGCAGCGGGTCTGGTGGGCGCGGCCCTGATTGGTGGCGCCTATTACGCCGGGATGCAGCAAGCCACCCTGCCCAAGGCCGCCACAACGACGAATACGGCCACAATTGCCCAACTCCAGAGCGGTCAGGCACCATCTGCCAACCACCCTGCGGTCGGCGGCGCTCCGAGCGGCCCAGTGCAGCAGGGCAAGGTTCAGGTTGACCCGAATGCCAAGTTTACCCACTTCCGGGTTGGTAACCGCAACGTGAAATCCATGTTGCTTGACGGCAAGACATTGTGGGTGGGCACCTCGGGTGGCGTTATCAAGTACGACACGACCACCGACGAATTCCGCCTGTTTGACGCCCGCAACGGTTTGCTCTCGAACGGCATCTTCCACGTCAGCAAACTCGATGGCAGGGTTCTGGTCGGCACGTACGGTGGCGGCATGTCACTTTATGACGCAGCCAACGATAAATGGGAAAACTACAACATCCCCGAGGGCCTGGGTGATGCGTTTGTGTATGGTGCGATGAAGGCCGCCAATGGCGACGTTTGGGTGGCCACCTGGTCGGGCGCGAACCGAATTCGCGGTGGCGCACTCAAGGACCGCTCCAAGTGGGATTTGTTCACAGTTGAAAACACCAAGGGTGGCCTGCCGAATGATTGGGTATATGGCCTTGCCGAGGGAAAAAATGGCGATATCTGGATGGCCACGGAAGGCGGCCTGGCCCTTTACAGAAATGGGAAGTGGAACAACTGGAATCATGCAAAGGGCTTGGGCGCCCCATATGAAAAAGTGAAAGCTGACATTGCTTTCAAGAATGACCCGGCGCAAAGCTCGGTCCACCACGCACGGCAGAAAGAGGAAATGGGTTTGCAGGATGTGTCCGTGGCCTACAACCCGAATTACATCGTGTCGCTATTGGTTGACGACGACGGCATCGTCTGGTGCGGTACCTGGGGCGGTGGACTGGCCAGATATGACGGCAAGACCTGGCGCAACTACACGGTGACCGATGGCTTGCCTGGAAACCACGTATTCATGTTGCACAAAGAAGCAAATGGTCAAATGTGGATTGGAACCAACAATGGCCTGGCGCGGCGTGACGGTGACAAGTTCACGGTTATGACGACCGAACACGGCTTGTTCTCAAACAATGTCTTTTCAATGGCCACTGGTGCCGATGGCGACCGCTGGATTGGCAGTTTTGGTGGTGTCGCCCACTTGAGAAAAACGCAATGAATTAGCTATCAGTCCTTATAACAAAAGGATTGATAGCTAAATTTATAATAGCAAACGCGCTTTACCAGAGCTTGCCTGCTGTATCCGCAATCAGACGGATGTGGCGAAGGAGCGCTGTTGGATGGCCTGGTCAATGTGAGCAAACGTGTCAGCCAAATCGGCTTGACCCGTAATCATGCCCAACTGCCGCGCAATCTGCGATGCTGAGAAAACCCCTCGAACCATAGGCTTCTGGGTAAACGAGTCTTCGTCAGCCACTAGCGCGTGTTGGCGGCCGGAGTGTTTCAATGTGGCCACGATATCGCCCACGCGGGCATGCAGCACTGCTTCAAGTTGCAGCACTTCGACGTCACTTGTCATGACATCACCCACCTTCATCTCTTCAGCACTTAACCCGGATGCGCGAATTGCGGCCTGAACTCGCTGGCCATCAAGGTCGCGAGCCGTGATCAGGCCAATGACATCGCCACCAGCGTCAACCACCAGAAGCAAACGCACCCCACGGGCGATCATCTTTTGCTTGGCCGCCGCAATTGTCATGTCGGCATGGCTGGTCGCCGCCGGAACAAAACGCAGATCGGTCATAACCTCCAAGGCCGAAGCGTCGACCGCGACCGGGTTGGGCGTGTAAAAGTAGGGCTTGGAAAACCCGGTGCCAGCGGCAAGCACGGACAACTTCAGGGGCTGGAAAACTGTGTTGGAAGTCATTGAAATTTTTCTCCATTTTGGTGATCAGCGTGCTGACTGCCTGTCGACGGGCCGTTCCAGCGAAACAGTGTATGCCAAAATCATAAGTCAATTGTCCGTGACAACACCCTTAATTGCTGCAACAAACTGTCTCGCACAGCATACAGGGCGCCCAACCGCTCCAGTGCCAGGGCAAATTGGTCTCGGGTATGCTGTTCAACCAGTCTGGCAGCCAACACATGAACTTGCTCGTGCAGTGGCGAAAGGGCCAAGAAGTCCGGTTTTTTACCTTGGTCAGGAAATGCTGGCACGCCTGCGGTGGAGCAATGGTTCATTGACAGTGTTGCGGTGACGACTCTCAATGTCACTTGGACGGCAATTTTGGACCTTGGGGAACACTGTGACAGCGGGTACATGAAAAGAACGAAATGAAGGCGACACGGTCATGGCACATGCCACAGTAGCGACCACGAAAAATTTCGCCCATTGACACAGGGTTGACGCCAGCTTTCGGTAAGAACGGCGCAGGATGACAGTTGCTGCAGTCGAGCCACAGTGTGTGCGAGCGGTGTGGGAACATGACGTTAGGCATCTCCTTGGTATTTTTCATCACCACGTCTAGATCAAGCACATTCATGCTGGCGTTCTCGGTGAGCCCGGCGCGCGGTGTGATCGCACCAGACCGAAGCGAAGCCATCCAGTCGGGGAACCCAAGTGGATCGTGTGGCAAATGGCTGGTGGCCTCGTCAATGCGCTGCAGTTGTTGATAGGCGGGGTTAGTCTGGTCGTGAATCGGCCTGAGCGCCAACGCCTGGCGTGCCGGGTGAAGCACCGATTCTTGTGCCAATGGCGCTGAGCGTGGCAGTTCAGGCGCAGGTTTGATGTCGGGCGCAGGCATCAACACGGCAAAATCAATGGGCTGTGCAGCCGCTGCCATTACCCCAAAAACCAACAACAGGGTCGCCACCGGCCCCGCATGCGACGCCCGCCATTGCACGCAAGACTGCCACCAACCATGCTGAAGAATTCCAGCCATGCCTGACTTTCGGCCAGTACTAACTGGAGAACACAAAAAGAAGAGCTTGTTAACAACCATTCTTGAAATACCAATCAAATTATCAAGGTGAATGTACCGCGTCTGACCTTGCGTCAATACCATCACGGTCTTCAATAAACCCATATAATTTTCTTGGAATTGGCGGGGGATGCGTTGACATGAACGTGCGACATGCCAATTCCGTGCAACCGAAGTACCCTGTTGGCTTCGATTACCCTGTCTATCGCGCTAGCGGTTTTTGCCTGATTTCACTTAAAGGAAAACACATATGAAGAATTTGTTGAAGACCTCGCTGCTTGCGGCTGCGACCTTGCTGGTTGCCACCAGTGTTGCTGCTCAGCAACTGAAACCTGAGGAGATGATCCAGACGCGTCAAGCCGGGTACAAGACGATGGCGTGGAACATGGGCAAAATCAAGGCACAGGTTGAGGGACCAGCAGACAAATTTGACAAGACTCTGACCGCGAACGCAGCGCTGGTCGTCAAGGCTGTGGCGAATTCAGGCATGGGTTCCCTGTTTGTCGCAGGCACTGACAAGGCCATTGGCGACATCAAGACTCGCGTCAAGCCAGAGTTGTTCGACCCGGCAAATAAGGAAGAATTAGGCAAAATTGTCGGCAACTTCGTCCAGCAAGCCAACAAGTTGGCCGAGGTAGCTGCCGGTGGTGACCAAAAGGCCACTCTGGCGCAGTTTGGCGAAATGGGCAAGGCTTGCAAGGCCTGTCATGACAAGTTCCGCATTGACGAAAAGAAGTAGGTCGACCCACCGATTGCGGCACCCCTGCAGGTAATCGTCGCATTGATTAGCCACCTTAACGGGTGGCTATTTCGTTAACTTGACTTACAGCTTCTCACACGCGCTTTCAACGCCAATTCTGCAAGCGCGCGCATAGTCCCATCGCGCAGCGCTTGCGTTGCCTAACGCCTCGTAGACTTGGGCGCGACCCAAATATGGATCGTGATAGTTGGGGTCCAGAAACACGGCCCTATTGAAATCCTGCAATGCCTGCTGATAGTGGCCCAACCCAAAGTAGGCCATGGCCCGGTCGTTGAACACAAGACTAACATTTGGTAAATATTTTGCGCCAGCGTCGAAATCCGCAATTGCTTGAGAAAAACGCCCGGCGGTGAGGTGTGCGACACCCCGGTTGTAATGCATTCTCCCAAAACGGGAGGTTTGCTCACTGCCCTGTGCCAAACGCAAGGCGTCATCCCACAAAAGTAGCGAGGCAGAAAACGATGTCAACCGATTCCAGCTGGCAGAAGCCAATGCCATCGCAACTGCCATACAAATCAGCATGGCGATACGAACATTGATTTTTGAAAAAACCAACGGAACAACTGCAAACAAGCAAGGCATCCACAGATAACTTCTGTACAGTACAAAAGTCTCTTGCACCCTGACGGCAGACAACTCTGTGGCAAACAGCAACCAGGGCACCAACAGTGCAAAGCCCAGCAAACCCAAATATCGGCGACGCAACAGCAGCGCACTCCCAAAGACCGCGTACAGCAAAAATCCGGCCGCCAGGGCTGTCCTTGGCATGCTCCAGAAATCACGCGCAAATGGCTCCAACATGTCAACCGACATCCAGCCAGGATAAGGCAGAACCCAAAGTGCAATGTATTTGAAATAGAGTGCGCACTGTGTAAAGACCGACAAGGCATGGGCTTGCAAAGGATCAACTGACAACTCAACCAACAAGCTCGATGCATCAGGCTCATAGGCGCTGCCAACAATGCCCCCAGTCTTAACCTGCACATATGTGAACAAAGCAATCGCAGCGTGACCCACCATGACGGGCGCAAATTTCAAAAGCGGTTGCCGGCCGGGGATTCGCACAAGCAACAACAATAGAAACAAAACGCCAGGAACCATGATGGCGTGCTCTTTGGAAAGCACTGCAAGCAAATAGGTCACAATTGACGCTAACTGCAAACTGACCCTTTCACGCAATACACCACGCAAGAACAGGAGCCAGGTCAGAAGTGAAAACAATGTCGCGAGCAAGAGTGTGCGTTGTGCCAAATAGGCTACTGCATACACCGAGACCGGATGCAAGGCAAAGCATAACGTGGCGGCAAACGCAAAAGCGGCGTTCACATGTCGTGATCTTGTTGCAAAAATGGAAGTGAACAGTTCAGCGAGAAAAAAATAAAGAACCGTCACATTGACAATATGAATTGTCAAATTCACGACACGCTGCCATACCAGATTGCTGCCGAATATGTCGCGAACCCAGCCAAAAGTTGAAACCGACAACCACCGCAAGCCGATACCGACGATCGTGAGCGGGTCATTGACGGTCCAACCGAAATAGCTGTAGTCGTCAAACACCAATGGGTTTGACAGAAAGTGTCCATAAAGGGAGATAACCGCAATGATGAGAATCGACAAATGCAGTTTGGCACCGAATACAAAAGACTGCTGATTCATTGGCAGGGGGAAACGAGTTCCATTTGAGCTGACCTGAAATGACAGCCGAGTACCAACTACATCGCCCAGAATTCCATCTTTCTAGAACAGTGGCTCAGCCACCACTGGCGCAGGTGGCACAAGGTACGGGACGAGACCACCCTGGGCCAACCATGCAGCCGCAATGCCGATCACGATAGCCACGATGAGGGCTCCCACACCCCCGCCGACTGCAGATTTCAATGCAGTTTGTTCGACGTCTTTGTAACCTACAACCATCGGTTTGAGAAGGTTCTCCTGCTTGATGCGGACGTAAAAAAAGATAGCTCCCAGATGTGCGGCAATCAGGGTGGCCAGCAACCAGACATTGGTCTTGTGCAAACCCGTCATCACGACACTGTTGTCGTTGCTGATCAAGACTGCGTAGGGGCCCTGAAAAGCGATGTCATCGTTAGCAAACAGACCGGTCAAGACCTGCACTCCCAGCACGGTCAACATGCCGAGCACTGACAGTGCACCGAGCGGGTTGTGGCCCACGCCTTGCCATTCACCACGCAGATAGGCAAGGATAACCTTTGGGCCACGGACGAACGATGAAAAACGGGCGTAGGTTGACCCAAACACACCCCATACAAAGCGAAACGCCAAAAGCCCCAGGATAGCCACGCCAAAACGCCCATGCCAAACCATCGCGTTTCCGCCAATCTGAACGCTCACGAAGGCTGCCAACACAAGAGCCAGCAAAGTCCAATGAAAAATTCGCAAGGGAAGATCCCAGATCTTGATGCGCTGCATGTCTGTGTCTTTCAAG
>CAISLL010000263.1 GCA_903886165.1 uncultured beta proteobacterium
AGACGGTGCTGCTGGCCGAACTCGACCTTCGGCTGCAACCCACTGTTGGGCTCATTGAAGCCTACAACAACGAAACCACACCACATCCATGAATAAACATTTGTTCACGATTGCTTTTTGGCTGGGCGCCGCAGCGATCCTTTGGGTCGGCTCCGGCTTCATTGGCTCGCATGTTCTGGCACTGATGATGACCGTGCTCATTGGCGCCGTCTATGTGTTTGGGGCGCTTGAATTGCGCCAGTTTCGTCAGTCAAGCGCTGGCCTGGCCACCGCGCTTGCGGCGATTCCAGAGCCACTTCCAAAGCTGGAAGATTGGCTTGACAGCGTGCATTCCTCCCTGAAAAACGCGGTGCGCCTGCGCCTGGAAGGTGAACGTATTGGTCTGCCCGGCCCGGCGCTCACACCCTACCTGGTGGGGCTGCTGGTGATGCTGGGCATGCTGGGTACGTTTCTGGGGATGGTGGTCACCTTGAACGGCGCCGCATTTTCTCTGGAAGGCACCACCGATCTGCAGGCCATCCGGTCGGCGCTGGCCGCACCCATCAAGGGCTTGGGGCTGGCGTTTGGCACCTCGGTGGCAGGGGTTGCCGCGTCTGCCATGCTGGGCCTGATGTCAGCCCTCAGCCGGCGTGAGCGAATGTTCGTCGCGCAGACGCTTGACACAAAAATTGCGACGCAATTGCGCAGCTTCTCACTCACCCATCAGCGCCAGGAAACCTACAGGGCGCTGCAATACCAGGCCCAGGCCCTGCCGGAAGTGGTGCATCAGTTGCAGGCCATGATGGTGCAGATGACACAAGTCAGCGAGCAGATGAACGGGCGATTGCTCAGCAACCAGGAAGGCTTTCACAGCGAGGTCAAAGGCATTTACGGCGATCTTGCCGCCTCGGTGGACAAGTCCCTCAAGGACAGCCTGACGCAAAGCGCACAAGCGGCCACCCAAAGCATCCAGCCCGTGATCGAAGCTGCCATGAGGGGCATCGCCCAAGAGTCAAGGTTGATGCACGAACGCGTGATGGATGCCGCGCACATGCAACTCGCTGGACTCGCCAGCAAGTTCGACCAACGGTCTGGTTCGCTGCTGGTCTCGATAAATGAAGCACACGCCAACTTGCTGGCGCAGCAGAAGTCAAACGACCAGCAGCGGCAAGCAGCTTGGACGGGCTCACTGGAAGCGATGGCGGCAACGTTGCACCGTGAATGGCAACAGGCCGGTGCGCAGACACTCGCTCAGCAGCAGCACATTTGCGACAGCCTGAGCAAGACCGCACACGACCTCACTGAACAGGCGCAGGTGCACACGCACCGCACACTGGGTGACATCACGCGGCTGATGAATGCCTCTGAGGCCTTGATTCAGTCACGGGTTGAATCAGAAGCCAGTTGGACAAAACAGCACAGCGAAAGAATGGCGCAATTTGCCAGCGTGCTAGATCAGCAACTCGGCGCACTCAGAGAGGATGAGGCACAGCGTGGTGATGCCGCCGTAGCGCGGCTGGGTGAATTGCAGACGGAGCTGGCACATCACTTGACCACCCTCGGCACCGCGCTGGAAGCCCCCATTACCCGGCTCATTGAAACCGCCTCAGAAGCGCCGCGCGCAGCAGCCGAGGTGATTGGTCAATTGCGCCAGGAAATGTCCAGCAGCATGGTGCGTGACAACGCACTGCTGGAGGAACGCAGCCGCATCATGGCCACCTTGAATTCGCTGCTGGATGGCATCCAGCATGCCGCAGCCGAGCAGCGTTTGGTGATTGACTCGCTGGTGACATCCGCTGATGTTGCGCTCAAAGAGACCGGTAAGCAGTTTGCCGAGCAGGTAGGTATTGAGGCGGCCAAACTCTCCGACATTGCGGCGCAGGTCACAGGCAGCTCGGTCGAGGTCTCAAGCCTGGGCGAAGCTTTTGGGTTTGCCGTGCAATCATTTAGCGCAGCGAACGAGAAGCTGATTGGCAACCTGCAAAGCATCGAAACCGCCATGGACAAGTCGATGGTCCGAAGTGACGAACAGCTTGCCTATTACGTGGCGCAGGCCCGTGAACTGATTGACCTGAGCATCCTGTCGCAGAAAGAAGTTTTTGAAGAACTGCGTCAACTGCCGGGTCGGCTAGCGCGCACGCCCGAAGAGGTGAGCTGATGGACAACAGCGACGGCATGGAGCAAACAGCGCCGGTCTGGGCTGTTTTTGGCGACCTGATGTCCGGCCTGCTGGGGGCTTTTGTGCTGATCCTCGTGGGTGTGCTGGGTGTGCAACTGGA
>CAISLL010000264.1 GCA_903886165.1 uncultured beta proteobacterium
TGAAGGACAAGCCGAAATTTTCAGAGGTGGCACAAGACCTGCTGGACTACCTGAAAGACGCGCATGTGGTGATTCACAACGCGCCGTTTGACCTGGGCTTCCTGAACATGGAATTTGCCTTGCTGCGTCAGCCGCCGGTGAAAAGTGTGGTGGCCAGCGTGACCGACACGCTGGTGATGGCCAAGGAGATGTTCCCGGGCAAGCGCAACTCACTCGATGCCTTGTGCGACCGCCTGGAAGTCGACAACTCGGGGCGTACCCTGCACGGTGCCTTGCTGGACGCCGAGTTGCTGGCCGACGTGTTCATCAACCTGACGCGTGGCCAGGAAGCCTTGCTGATGGACGACACCTCGGCGCTGGATGCCAGTGGCAACAAACCGGTGGCCATGGATTTGAGCGGCTTTGTGCTGCCGGTGATTCATGTCACCGAACAGGAAGCCGCTGCCCATGAGGCGGTACTTGTGCAAATTGACAAGGACAGCAAAGGCAAAACCGTCTGGCGCGCGCTGGCCTTGCCGGAGCAGTTGCAAGGCCGTACGCCACCCTGACATCCGGGCAGCAGATGTGGATGTTCGACACAGCATGGGTCTGCACCCAAACTGCATCGCAGCACCACTTTGAACCTCAGGCAGCATGATGCCTTGTGCGCGCCTGTCGGTATGCTTGTGGCTTTTTTGAAAGCGACAGAGATGAGCGACGAACAATTTGACGCTGGTCTGGCCATGCGCAAGCAGGTGATGGGTGAAGATTTTGTGGTCCGCGCTTTTGCCGGTGTCACCGACTTCACCGCACCCTTGCAACAGCACATCACCCGCAACGCCTGGGGTGACGTGTGGCAACGCCCCGGCCTGGACCTGAAAACCCGCAGCTTGGTCACCGTGGCCATGCTCACCGCATTGGGCAAGCAGCATGAGCTCAAAGGCCATGTCCGCGGCGCGCTCAACAACGGCGCCTCTGTGCAGGAAATTCAGGAGGTGCTGTTACACGCCACCGTGTACTGCGGGGTGCCAGCCTCCGTGGAAGCCTTCAGAAGCGCTGCCGAAGTGGTGGGTGAGGTGGCAGATGTGCCCCAGTTGGGGTCAAAATAGCCTCATGCACAACGCCTCCACTTCTGACACCGAGCCAAACCTGAGCCCTTTGTTGCCACCGGATGACCCGCAGCGCGCGGCCCTGCACAACGAGGTTCACGCCAGGCCTTCTGCGCGTGTGCGTTTGCCGGCGCTGATTGTCTATGTGGCGGTGCTCAATGAGGGTGTCAGCCGCGAGCAGGAATGTGCCCACCTGAACCGCCTGCCCGGACAAACCGGGCTGACGCCAGATGATTTGAAAGACAACTTCCTGCGTCTGCGCATGGCCGGTTTCAGCGTCAAGTGGGAGCGGCACACGGAGTTTTCCCGCTACTCGATCGTGCAGGCCTTGCCGGAGCAGGCTGGGCTGGGTAACGTCGAGCCGGATTTGCACAATGGGCTGGTTGTGCCTGGCGAGTGGCTGGCACATATTCCGGGGCGTACTGTGGCCGCGATCCAGCTGGTCATGGTGCATGCGCCGCTGGACGATGCTACGGCCTTGATGGCGCAAGCGGTCACCTGGCTGGGTGGGCGCACGGTGGTGGCGTCTCTTATGGGCAGCAATGCGGCCAGCAGCGCAGAGCCGTTGGGTGAGCCCGTCAATCGCCATGGTTATGGACACCCGATCGGGCACTCGTGGGTGTTGACGCAGTTTCAGCTGCGTGAAGACGGTTTCGAGCGCATGCTGGTGATTGCCCCTGAGGGCACCAGCCAGACCCGGGCGGGCCGCATTGCCGGGCGGTTGCTGGAGCTTGAAACCTACCGCCTGATGGCGCTGCGTGGCCTGCCGGTGGCGAAGGCGCTCGGACCGATGCTGGTGCAGTCTGAGGCCGCCCTGGCACAAATCACCGCGCAGCTGGAAAACAAGTCTGCCACCGACCAGCAACTGCTGGACACCCTGGTGTCGCTGGCCGCCGGTGTGGAGCGCGTTACGGCTGAGCATGTCTACCGCTTTTCAGCAACACAAGCCTATTACGCGCTGGTGAACCAACGCATTCGGGAACTGCGTGAAAGAGCCATTCCCGGCACCCAAACCGTGGGTGAGTTCATGCAGCGCAGGCTGTCACCGGCGATGGCCACCGTGGCTGCCACCGGGCAACGCCTGGCGTCCTTGTCCGAGCGGGTGGCACGGGCCAGTGATTTGCTGCGCACCCGGGTCGACATTGCCACCGAGGTGCAAAACCAGCAGTTGCTGGAGAAACTTACGCGTGGCCAAGAACTGCAGTTGCGCCTGCAAAGCACGGTCGAGGGTTTGTCAATTGCGGCGATCTCGTATTACGTGATCAGCCTGCTACTTTACGGCGGCAAGGCGCTCAAAGCGGCGGGTGTGCCGATCAACCCTGAAATGGCTGCGGGTGCATTGGTTCCGGTGGTGTTATGGGTGGTGTGGCGCACCACACAGCGCATTCATGCCAAATTGCATGTGAGCCACTCGTGAGGCAATAAATTTATAACCAATTGGACTCTATCCCATATAAATAAATCATAGGTAGCTATTGAATACGTAGTATTTTTTTGACCCGCAAGGAGACCACATGAAAGCCTTTCAAGACCATTACCCTGAAA
>CAISLL010000265.1 GCA_903886165.1 uncultured beta proteobacterium
CAGCCGCCAGGGCCGTGGCCATTGATCTGATGGGAACCTTACACGCCGCAGTGGGTGATCTGAACCGGATCACACGCATCGTCAAACTGATGTCACTGGTGAATTCCACTAACGACTTTACCGAACAACACCTGGTCACCAATGGTGCCAGCGAGTTGTTTGGCGAGGTGTTTGGCGACAAGGGCGCACATGCCCGCAGTGCCTTTGGTGTGGCACAAATCCCGCTGGGCGCGTGTGTCGAGATTGAACTGATTGCCGAAGTGGCGTGACGCCACCGCTGTTGGATTAAAACGTTTCCCAGCCTGAATCGGCTGCAGCCAAAGCTGCCACCCTAGGCTGCGTAGCCTTTCCCGGCACCGGCCTGAGCGCGGGTTTTGCCAGCGCAAGGTTGCCGCGTGCTGATGTCGGACTGGACGGTTTTTTGACTGTCCCCAACTGCTTGGCGGCCGGACGCGCCGCGAGTGTCGGTCTGGCTTGCGGCTGCGCGAGTTGGGCTGGACGCTTGTGGGTCAGCTGCTGTGGCTTGGGTGTGATGTCGCGCATCGGGCGCTGGGCCAAGGTCACTGCCGAGCCATTGGTGATAAAGACCGCCACTGCGCGGGCCAGCTGGTCGGCCTGGTCGCGCAGGCTTTGTGCGGCAGCGGCACTTTGCTCGACCAGCGCCGCGTTTTGATGCGCCATCTGGTCCAGGCTGCCAATCGCGCTGTTGATCGCGGAGATTCCTTCACTTTGTTCACCCGAGGCCGCCGTGATTTCACCAATCACATCCACCACCTTGCGCACCGACTGCACAATGTCATTCATGGTGACACCTGCGTCTGACACAAGTTGTGTGCCAGAAGCGACTTTGTCAACCGAGGTGTTGATCAGCATCTTGATTTCCTTGGCCGCCTCGGCACTGCGCTGCGCCAGGCTGCGCACTTCGCTGGCCACCACCGCAAAACCCCTGCCCTGCTCCCCGGCACGCGCTGCTTCCACCGCAGCATTGAGCGCCAGAATGTTGGTTTGAAAGGCGATGCCGTCAATCACACCTATGATGTCTGCAATTTTGCGGCTGCTGACGTTGATGTCTTCCATGGTGCTCACCACCTGGCGCACCACTGCACCGCCGCGTTCAGCCACGGACGACGCAGTAGCCGCCAGCGTGCTGGCCTGACGGGCGTTGTCCGCGCTGGCCTGTACGGTCTGGGTCAGATGGTCCATGCTGGAGGCAGTCGACTGAAGGCTGCTGGAAGCCTGCTCGGTGCGCTGGGCCAGGTCGTTGTTGCCCGAGGCAATCTCGGAACTGGCAGTGGCAATGCCCACCGTGGTCAGGCGCACCTGGTTGACCATCTGGCCGAGCGACGCATTCATGCTGGCCAGTGATTTCATCAAGTCACCGAATTCATCACTGCGTCGGGTATCGATTTGCATGCTGAGGTCACCTTTGGCAATACGCGAAGCCAGTTCATTGACCTGAGTCAACGGCTGGCGAATGGAGCGCAGGAGCCAGGCAGCCCCCAGAACCATCAAGGACACCAACAACAGCATCAAGCCACTGCCAATCATGACCAGCGACCGCGCACGCTGCGCAAATTCAGCCTGGGTGGCGGCATAGGCACGCTCCTGCAGGACAACAAAATCCTGCACGGATTTTTGGTAGGTCTCGAATGCCGGCATGACCGTGCTGGTGAACTCCTGCCGTGCCTGCAACATCGGGTCTGGCGGCGCAGCCTCAGCGGCAGCAACTTTTCCGGCGGCAATTGGAGCAGCAGAAGCAGCGGTCGGCCCATCGGTTGCGGCCGCTGCAGTCAACTTTTTCAAGACCTGGTCCCGAACCTGCCGGACGTTCTGCAAATTCTGTGCAATCACGGTCAACTGCTGGCGCTCCGGGACAGAGAGATCGGCAGACTCTATGCTTTGCTGCACCCGGTTAACGTCCGCACGCGTTGCTTCAATGGCCTTTTCGAGCACCTGTCGCATGTCAGGGTCAGTGACCATCAACTCTGCCTGGGACCGGACCACGTTGGCTTGAACCAGACCGACCCAATGCATGGACTGTTTCAGGCGTTCGTTCAGCTTCCCCAGTACAGCCGTGCTCTCGGCCCGGTCACTGGCGGAGCGAATGGCTGCAAAACCAACGACCAACGAAATGCCACACACAATGAGCAAGGTGAACAGCCACAGTTTCGATGCCAGGCGAAGATTTTGCAGGTTCATTGACATGTCCATTCCAACAAGTAATAGGGGGGATCTTAGCGCGCAAAAGGCCCCAGCCAAGCATGAGAACGTGTGCCTTGCGCTCAGTCAGCCGGTAGTCGCGTGATGCTTTGACCACGCACGGCGGCAAGTTGCGCTGCGCTCACCTGATCTGGCGCAATTTCAGCCAACGGAAAAAGCACAAAGGCGCGTTCCCACATGCGGGGGTGCGGCACCACCAGGTGCGCACTTTCCATGCTGGCATGCCCGTACAACAACAGATCGAGGTCAAGTGTGCGCGGGGCGTTAAGGTAGGGTCTTTCGCGTCCGGCAAGTGCTTCAATCTGCTGCAAACCCGAGAGCAGCTCCACCGCGTTTAGCCTGGTGTCAACTGCCATCACGGCATTGACATAATCCGGCCCGGTCGCGTCAACCGGTGCGCTGCTGTAAAAGCTGGAGCAGGCCGCCAGCCGGGTCTGGGCTAAGCCGGCCACCTGGGCCAAGGCCGAACGCAGGGTAGCCTTTGCATCGCCCAGATTACCGCCCAGCGCAATGTAGGCAAGCACGGGCGGCCGCATGACAAACCCGTCAGTGTCTGTCACCGCTTAACCTTGCGGGTCTTGCAGCGGCGCGTCCCCTGCGCTTCGGCCAGACGGACGACGACGGCGGCGGCGTTTCTTGGGTGCTTCAGTGCCATCACCCGGCATGGGGTTGGGCGCAACCCCGTCACCGCCGGCCGCATCGTCGCGCACCACCGTCACAGCGGACCGGGTTGGCGTCGGTGCAGACGCTCCCTCAACGGTTCCGCTGAGCACTTTGTGTACCTTTGGAGGGCGCTGCGTGCGGGCAGGCTTGCCACGCTGTTGCTGCTGCTCCAACTTGACCTCATCCACCATGTCATTGCGCAGGTTGTCATCGGCC
>CAISLL010000266.1 GCA_903886165.1 uncultured beta proteobacterium
CGCTTGGCCAACTTGCCACCTTCCACACTGAATGCGTAGGTCTGGCCAGCTTCTTCAAACACAGCACTCATGGGCAACACCGGCACCGCACTGGACTGTGACACAGTCACGACGCCCTGTGCGAACATGCCGCCGCGCAAACTCGCGTCGCCATTGGGCACTGTCACAAACAGCTTGACGGCACGTGTGCCCGTCTCAGCCAGCGGGTTGATGCGGGCAATCTTGCCTTCAAATTGGCGCTCACCAAAACCATCCACCAAAAAATGCACCACCTGCCCGACAGTGATGCGAGCCACATCCGACACCGGCACGGTGGCCTCCAACTCAAGGCGCGACAAATCTACCAATTGCAACAAAGGCGCATCAACCCCCACCCGCTCACCACCGTTTACCACACGCCTGGCCACCGTGCCTGACATGGGCGCACGCACCAGCGTGTCAGCCGCAGCCTGGCGCGCCAGCTTCACCTGAGCATCTGCCCACTGCACGGCAGCCTGGCTGGCCTGGTAGGCACTTTGCAGTTGGTCAAAAGCGCTTTGCGAAATAAAGTTCTGCTTGAGAAGGCCCTGGTTGGTGTCGCGGTTCCGTGTCGCAATATCAAGCCGGGCACGTCGTTCAGCCTGGTCCGCCAATGCCGCATCCAGTCGTGTCCGCACCTCGGTACCATCAATTTCTGCCAGCACAGCGCCAACCCGCACCGCTTCGCCCTCACGCACCAGGACACGTCGCACCTCGCCACCCAAGGTCGACTTCACTGTGGCCTGCGTCACCGGCGACAACGATCCGCTGACAGAAATACCTTGGAACAGGGATTGCGCCACCACCACTGCGATATCGCCAGGCGCGAACTCCAGCGTCACCACAGGTGAGTCCTTTTTGCTGGCCTCACCTGCTTTGGACGATTGGCCTTTGACGGCCAAGACGCCGCCCACACCACCCAGAACAAGCACCAGCATCAACGACAGCAAAATCGGCTTGCGACGGCAAAGAGACAGCTCTTTCTGAATTTGACTTTCAACATTCATGATTTGTTTTTCCTGGAGGTTCACCGCACGACACACAAGCCATCACGGCACCTGAAGCTCGGCTCAGGGATGGGCAGAACACTACCGATATCAGCACAGTTGCCAATCGGCCTGCAACGGTACCACGTCAACATCTTGCTTGAAGGTGGGTTGCAACAAACCATCGAACTCCAGGTGCCAACGGCTCGGTTGACGGACCGCGCAGTTCAAAGCTTAGGCGGGCTTCGTACATCAAAATGAACGCCGGAATTCTAGAATCAAGCACAGAGTCTCATCAGAAGCCGCTCGCCGATTTACCCCGAAAAGCTACAGCTCATCGCACCCAGCCGTCGTTCATCGCAAGCCCGGTGCGAAACATTTACCTGTTGCCTACAGTGCGCTCCATCGTTCACATTCATTCAACAGGAGCCCATGATGAAAACCTTGCTTCAACCCACCGTTCACCTTGTCGCAGTTATCGTCAGCGTGATGGTAAATGTGTTGTCGATCGGCGCAATGAATGCCGCCCTGACACACCACCACACCTTGTCCGCAACGCAGGTACAGTTGCCATCGGTGACCGTGGTGGGTAAGCGAATCCTCGAGGCACCTGCGCAACTGGCTGCCGCAGACGCCGTGAAACCGCTCTAACATCACGTCCATGCCCGAAACAAACAACCGACTGGCCTTGCTCAAGAGAATCAACGCGACACTCAGCACCTGGGTAGCCGGCTTGAGCTGGTTTCGCATGACACTGCTGGCGCTGATTACCCTGATAGCTCTGAATGTGATATCCGGCTATTTGCGGTTGTCGCACAACACCAGAGCCATTGCCCACACAAAAACAAAGGCGACCCCGGGTCCAGGTGCCGCTGGCACACCGGTGACGACCGGTGCAATGGCCGCAAGGCCCTGCCAGCCCAAGCGCATCATGATTGGCGGCAAACCGGTCGTTGTGATTACCGAAGCAGGCTGTCTTCCCGCGTTGCCAGCATCCTCAGCTTCGGGCGCCATCGCATCACACACACAGACATCCGTGCCAGATGCTGCCATCAGGATCGAGGTTCCGCCCGCCACCGGTGACGACATGGAGATCGCTGACGAAGCGGACGAAGACACCCGTTTTGACACCCAGTACACATTGGGGGGCTGGATCAAGGACATTTTTTCGGCGCTGCTGATTGCATTTTTTGCTTACCTGGCCGCCACCAAGGTCATCGTGCGCAAGACGGCCGAGTCCGACGCCCGAGCGCAACAGGCCACGGACGCCGCGGAACGCGAAGCAGTGCAACGCCAGTTGGTCCAGGCCCGCCTTAAGTTGATGCAGGCCCAGGTGGAACCGCATTTCTTGTTCAATACGCTGGCTGCAGTGGACTACTTGATAGAAACCAACCCACCCCGCGCATCAGAAATGCAAAAGCTCTTGATTGACTACCTGCGCGCGGCACTGCCGCAAATGCGCCAGGAATCTTCAACACTCGGGCGAGAGCTCAGTCTGATCCGGCCTTACCTGGAACTACTGAAGCTGCGTATCGAGGATCGCCTTGTCTATCGTATCGATGTGCCGCAGGGCCTGGAGTCGACCGTGTTTCCACCCATGGTGCTGCAGTCTCTGGTGGAGAACGCCATCAAGCATGGCATCGAGCCCAAGCCAGAAGGTGGCCAGATTACGGTCTCGGCACAAGTCATCGATGGCAAATTGCAGGTCGAAGTTGCCGACACGGGCGTGGGCCTGCAGCACGGCAATGTCTACGCCGCCAGCACCCGCGGCACCGGTCTTGGGCTGGACAACATCCGTGAGCGGCTTGCGCTGCTTTACCCGGGGCGCAGCAAGCTCAACCTGCGGTCAGGCAGCCAAGGTGGCACCGTGGCGCAGTTGGTGATCCCTTATCAGGCCGATGTCAACATACCCTATGACAAGCTCTAAGAAGACCGTCGTACGTATCCTCATTGCCGACGACGAGCGGCTGCTTCGGGAGCAGTTGCAGGCACGACTTACCGACTGCTGGCCCGATGCGCAGGTGTGCGGCTGCGCGCGTGACGGGCTTGACGCCGTGCGCCTGGCCCAAGAACTCCAACCCGATGTGGTGTTTCTGGACATCCGCATGCCTGGGCTCACTGGCATCGAAGCGGCGCGCCAAATTGCCAACCTACCCGGCTGGCAAGGTGAAATGGTTTTTGTAACGGCTTATGACGAATACGCTGTGACCGCCTTTGAGCAAGGTGCCGTCGATTACCTGCTGAAACCGGTCACAACCGATCGGCTGAGGGTGACAGTGGCCCGGTTGCTGGGGCGCCTGCAGCAGGCCCAACCTGACGACCATCAGGATGCGTTGTTGCAAACGCTGGCCCAGTTGCAAGCCAAACTGATTGGCAACAATCCGGCGTGGTTGCGCTGGTTGCAATGTGGTGTGGGCACCAGCACCCGGTTGATCAACGTGCAGGATGTGCTATTTTTCAGATCAGACGAAAAATACACCCGCGTGCAAACTGCCACGCAAGAGGCTTTCATTCGTACGCCGATTCGTGAACTGATGACACAACTGGACCCACAACAGTTCTGGCAGATCCACCGCTCCACCATTGTTAACCTGGCTGCAGTGGCCGCCGTGCAGCGAGACGATACCGGCCGCCAACGGGTAAGCCTGAAGCAACATACGGAAGTGCTGGAAGTGAGCCGCAGTTTCAGCCACGTGTTCCGGTCGGCTTGAGAACCAGAACGGGCAAGTCCGGGGACCGTCTCACTCCAGCTTGAAATTGAACTCTTGCGTGGCGATCACCTCGCCCCCATCGGTCACGCAGGTGTACTGCATCATCGCCTCCTTGACCGCCGCATGGAAGACACGAGGACCCGACAGAATGGTGACATCCAGAATGGTGCCGCCCCTGATGTGTATCTGTGCCTTGACCACACCCTCAATACCCTCTTTCAGTGCCTTGCGCGGCATCTCGGGGGGCACTTGTGTGGGGCATACCAGCCCAATGCTGGCACGTTTCGGGCCAGTGGCCACCGGTGCTGGCGGCGGCGGTGGCGGTGCAATCACCGCTGGCGCAGGCGGCGGGGTTGCGACTGACTGAATGACCGGCGCGTTACTGGTCACCGGTGGGGTCACATCTGGCGGTGGTACAAAGGGAGGTGGCGGGGCCTCGACCTTGGGCGCATCGGGCAGTTTTTCGATTTTCTTGGGCGGCGGCGGTGGCGGTGGCGGCGGGGGAATGATGACTTCCTGAATCACCACCGCCTCCAGCGGTTTCTTGATCAGGTTCAGGCCCTTGCGTGCCAATCCCGAGACCAGTGCATAACCAAGCAAGGCATGCAACACCACCACAATCACGATGCCTTTGAATCGCTGCGAAGAGTCGCGCGTCTCAAAACGGTAGTCCAATTCCAGCGTGTTCGTGCTCATTTCACAAACTGCTCCGCGCCGATGACTGCAATCTTGTTCAAGCCTATGCGCTTGCTGCTGGAGAGCACATTGGCAAAGACGGCGTATTGCGAGTCCTTGTTGGGACGGATGTGAACCTCTGGCTGAACCGGTAGTTTGGACATTTCGGTCATCTTTTGTTCAAGCACGGCCGCCTCCACAGGCAGGCCCTGCCAGTACACAACACTTTTGTCGTCGATGTCGATCTGGATTTTCTCGGGCTTGATATTGTTGATCGGGGGTGCCCCCACCGGCATTTCCAGATTCACTGCGTGTAATTGAATCGGGATCGTGATGATCAGCATGACCAATAACACCAGCATCACGTCAATGAGCGGCGTGGTGTTGATGTCCATCATGACTTCCGGCTCGCCCGAACTGCTGGCATTTCCTACGTGCATTCCCATGTGGGTGTTCCTTGTTGGCGCTTAACCGCCCAAAGGCGGTGGCTCGGTGATGAAGGCAACCTTGACGATGCCTGCCCTTTGGCAGGCCAGCAGCACCTTGCCAACGCCTTCGTAACGGGCACCTGCATCGCTGCGCACCTGGACTTCAGGCTGCGGGGTCACGCCTGAGACCTTCTTGAGTTTGGTCACCAGCGCGTCGACGCTGTCAATACGCGCCTCGTACCAGAATATCTGACCACTCTGGTCAACCGAGATGATGATGTTCTCGGGCTTGGTCTC
>CAISLL010000267.1 GCA_903886165.1 uncultured beta proteobacterium
GACCGACTCTGATGGTGATTCGGCGTCTGACAACCTGACGATCCAGTGCACTGCGCTCAAGGTCAAGCTCACCAAAGAAAGCCCCAAAGAAAACCGCCTGCCCGTGGGGTCCAGCGCCAAGTTTTTTGCCGAGGTGATGTCTGGCACCCAAGCCGCTTCGGGCAGCTTCTCTTACATCTGGGAGCGCAACCCGGACGCCGTGTTTGGCGACCCCAAAAACCCGGCTTATGAAACCAGGGGCGGTGCGCAGTCGCGCAACACCGCCAGCTTCGGCAAGCTCGGCACCGTTCCGATCTGGGTTTCGGTGCTCAAAGAGGTCGATGGCCGAAAGATGACCATTGGCGAGTCTGACCAGATCATGATGGAAGTGGTCAAGCCGCGCCTGACTCTGAGCGCCGAGCCCAAAGACGCCATGGTCGGCCAGGAGATCAAGATCACCGTGCAAGAAGAACCCAAGATGAGCGACGATTTGTTGTCGTTCTGGTGGGAAATCAGTGGTGAGGCCAACAACCCCGGGCCAGTCCCTAATGTGCCCAATAGCCGTGCATATTCGTTCAAACCCAAGTCCGACAAGCCAGTGACGGTCACCGTGCATGCCAAGGCCAAAGACGGCGGCGATGAACTGGGCGTTGAAAAAATCACCTTGCAAGCCAAAAAACCGTCGATAACCGTTGCCGGACCGAAGATTGCCGGCCCGGCGCCCATGATCTGGAAAGAGGGTGTTGGGCTGGTGTCCGTGGGTCAGCAGGTGGTTGAAGACCAGCGGGTTGAGTTTGCCGTGACCGTGTCGCCCGAATTGAAACAGGAGCTGCGCTACCAATGGAGCGTGAAGCCCGAAGGCTGTAGCCTGAGTGCCCCATCATCCAAAGAGACAGGCATCACCTGCGCCAAGACCGGTGGCTATGCACTCACGGTCGTCGTGCGCAACAGCGAAGGCGCTGAACTCGGCAGCGGCGAGGGCAGTCTGAACGTCACGGTGTCACAGTCAGACATCAAGAAAGGCAAGCAAAAAGACGAAGCCGCCAAAAAACTGGAGCAAGCCCGAGCATTGTGGAGTCAGGGCAAGATCGATGAGGCACTGGCACTGTTGGCCACCGTGGCCAGCACCGAACCCCAATTGGCCGCCCCGGTGATCAACCAGTTTGGTCAGGGTCTGAAGAAGCTGGGCAGCGACGCTCTGCAGGCCTTGGACCCCACCACGGCCGTGAAGCGGCTTGAGCAAGCCGTGAAATTGCTGCCAGGTGATGCCGAAATACGGCAAAAACTGCAGCAGGCTCAGCAGATGGTGCAGTTGCAAGCGCAGGCACTGCAATTTCTTGAGGCTGCCAAAGCCAATCTGGCGCGCGGTGTGCCAGCCGACCTGAAAGGGCTGACAGAACTGCTGGCCGAGCTGAAAAAGCGTGAGGCCGCTTTTGCCCCGGCCGACCCGCGCCGCCCGCCGTTTGCCGCGTTCGCTGCCAGTACGCAACAAAAGCTGGCGCAGGCACAGCAACAGGCCGCTGCCTGTGAAGTCAAGTGGACCGAGGGCAAAGCCTTGTATGACGCGAAAAAAATGCCCGAGGCTCTTGCCAAGTTCAAGGAAAACCTGGTCTGCGCACCCGGTCGACCCGAACGCCAAGCCTATGTCGGGCAGTTAGAGCAGGCCATTAAGGCGCAACAAGCCCAGCAGGCCGCCGCCAAACGTCTGCGTGACGAGGGCGCTGCCCTGCAGGCGCAAAACAAGCTGCCAGAGGCACTGGCCAAATACCGCGAAAGCCTCAAGCTGTTACCCGACCCGGCACTGGCCCAGCATTTACAGACGCTGGAGCGCCAGCTACAAGAAGCGCAGCAAAAGGCAGCCCGTGCGCAACAGTTACGTGCTGAGGGTGAGGCCTTGCAGCGACAAAACCACATTCCAGAGGCGATTGCCAAGTACCGTGAAAGTCTGAAACTGGTTCCCGATGCCAAGTTGGAGCAACACGTTCAAACCTTGGAACAGCAAGCGCAACAGCAGCAACAAAACATGGCGCATGCACAAAAACTGCGGGCTGAAGGGGAGGCACTGCAACGACAAAACCGCATTCCGGAAGCGATTGCCAAGTACCGCCAAAGCTTGAGTCTGGTGCCTGATCGGGCGTTGGAGCAACATATTCAAACCCTGGAGCAGCAAACGCAACAGCAGCAACAAAACATGGCGCAGGCCCAGCGCCTACGGGCTGAAGGCGAGGCGTTGCAACGTCAAAACCGCATTCCTGAGGCGATCTCCAAATACCGCCAAAGCCTGAGCCTGGTGCCTGATCGTGCGCTGGAGCAGCACATTCAGACGCTGGAGCGGATACTGCAGACACCAGCGCCCGTGCCTCCGGTGCCGATTGCACCGGTCCAGCCGGTACCGAGCCAGCCAGTGCCTTCTTTGCCGGGCGGGCGTTCCTACACCGCCATTGAGCCGGGGCAATCCAAGGCGGATTACTGCCGCAACTATACAAATCTGGCCATTACCCGACAGAACGAGAACGTGCGCAGAGGTTGTCGTTACACTGGTAACCGTTGGCACACCAGTGACAGTGGACACTACAACTGGTGCCTGGGTGTTTCGCTGGAGATGTCTGCCTCAGAAACACATGGCCGGGAGACCGACCTGCAATCCTGTCAGCAGAGCCCGCCCGCAAACCCACAAGGCAAATCCAGGGTGCTTTTCGAAAACGGCAATGTTTCCGGTGTCTACAACTTGCCCACCCGTCCCACGACTTTCAGTTTGAGTCAGCCAGCTACGATTGTCAGCATCGTCAACTATCACTGGAACGATGGTCGGGGCAAAACCAGCACCGGTACGATCTCATTGCGGGATGCTGCAGGGCATGTCCTTGGGCCATGGTTAACCACAGGCACGCCGGGTCAGGGTGGAGTGCCCAACGCTTACTGGACGGCCAGGCCCAGTATTCAATTGCCTGCGGGCAGTTATACGGTAATCGATTCTGATCCATCAACCTGGGCGCAAAACAGCGGTTCCAATGGAGCCGGACACACGCGCATCGAGGGGTACTAAATGGCTGGTTGGCAAAGCATGTGGACAACCGTGGTTAAGCTCGCTTCAGCGCTATTGCAGTGCTGTTCGTTGGCAGCGTTGGTGCCAGCAAAGGGAAACCGGATTAGGTGTCGGAAAAAAGCGATGCTGCTCTCTCCAAAACCTTGGCTGATTTCGGCGCTCTGCGCCCCGGCCTCACCAGCTTGCTCAAACACCCTGAGTTCCGCCAAATCATGCAAAAGCGCCAAGCCTTCCTGTTCAAGTGAGCTTGACCCTGGTCATGGTTTATTGGCCATGTTGCCTGCTAAAAGGGGGTCCCTTCATGCAATCCGCTGACATCAAACGGTTACTTAGCCTGCTGACGCTGCTCCTGTTTTTCGTATCGGCGCGGGCTTGGACGCCAGGGCTGACAGAAGCAGCTCAAGCGATGGCCGCCGGTGGCGCCACACCCGCACAAGAGTTGCTTGTCTTCATTAACAACCGCGAACTCAACCTGCTGGCGCAAGAGGGTCGGATACCAGAACGCATCTACGCTGTGTGCCAGGATGAATTCTTCCGCGTCAATAACCAACTTGTTAACCAAGCTGCCGAACGCGCGGGCTATGGTGTCTCGATCAGTGATGCCAAGCTGAATCCTGGCACCGACACCGATGTCAATGTGTTATCAAAAAGTGGGAAGCAACTGCGCCTGGATGACATTCAGAAGATTGAAAGCCAGTATCAGGGAGCCGTTCGCGAGCACTTTCTGGCAAAAGATCCCAAACTGGATGTACCAAGGACCCGCATCGACACAAACACCGACTTCATGCCGCACCCGCAACACACGGCACCAGGCGAATTTCAGAAGATTGCAGACCACATCAACACCACCGGAGGTACGGCTTACACCGACCCCAGGGCGGCATCTGCCCAAGCCAAGTTAGGCACGCGCCAACCCCTGACTTTCGACGAAGCCTCATCGTTTGGCACCACCATGAAAGACATGGCCAGCGCCAAGATTCACAACGCCGAAGGGCTGCGCAAAGACGCACAGGCGCTGCGCGGCAGCAATCCGGCCAAGGCGGAGATGCTTGAAGCGCAGGCCGCGCAATACGAATACCAGGCCGCCAAGTATCACGACCGCCTCACCCAACTTGACCAGCAATTGCGCAACCAGTTCAAGCTGTCTGATCGACCGGGCGGGGCAGTGGACGATGCCGCCAAAAAAATTGCCTCCATCGGGCGCAACCCCTACAGCCGAAGTGAGCTGGGCACCATTCGCAGCTTGCACGACAACGCCCTGCAGCGCTCCACCGACAATCTGATTGACACCTTGCTCACGAGCGCACGCAAAGACCCGTCCCGCTTGGCGGATGTGCGTCGCATCGTCACCGAACAAGCCCGCAGTCTGCCCATGAGTCGCGCCGGTCAGGCCATGGAGCGACTGCAGTCCACGGTTCAAAAAATCGAGGCAGCCAGCAAATGGACCGCTTTCAAGAGTGCCGCGCGCGACCTCAGTGGCGTCAAGCAGTTGACCAAGGTATCGGTGGTGATGACGGCCGGTGGCGCACTGCTGATGGGGCACGAGGGCGTCAAGGCAGCACTTAACGATGTCAAGGCCACCGACACTGTCTGGGACTTCGTCAAAAACGTCTACATCCACGCTGGATGGGAGGGAACCGGCATTGGCCCAGCGTTTGATCGGGCACAGGCCGAGGAACTGGCCCGGTACATGAAGGAATTCGAAAACGGTGCCAACCCGTCAATGGTGAAGCATGTCACCTTCACCATCCTGAAGTCTGGCGTGTATCTGGGTCAGGACGTGCTGATCGGTGTGCTTTACCTGCCCGACTCGATCTGGGAGTATTTCACCCAGGAAAAAGAGATGGAAGCCTACGCCGCGTATCAGAACGAGTTGGCGCAAGTGATGCACCAAATGGTGCTGGACCGCCAGGCCTTTGAGCAGATCATGACCCGTTTCCGCAAATTGGGGCTGGACGAGAAAGATACCCTGGCGTTCATGAACTGCCTGTGCCGGGAGTGTGGGGGCACGCTGGGAGGCTTGTATAACCCAGGCTTCAAGGGTGAATATGGCCATGGACCTTGCCAATGCAATGGGCCCCTGACAATCTGGAAAACACCGCTACCGGTACAGAACACCAAGGTTCAGTACGCCTGCTTCAACGCCATCACCAAAATGCACTACGACCAGGCGCAGGACATTTTCAACAAGTGGCACCAGCAGGCACAACAGGCCAATTCCGCATCGGTGGCAGATGATCTTAAAGCCATTGAGGTCGATATTCGCTCAGGCAAGGTTGAACGTGATGAAGATGTGGCACGCGATATTGCCGACAAAATTGACGCGATCAAAGCCCTGCTGCTGCCGCAGGATCTGGACAACTTGCGCGCCTACGTCGGCCCACACCTGGCCAATCACGCCGTCAAGACCATCGCCACTGGCCGAATTGATCGCGCCATCGACGATGTGGATCGGGTGCTGAAAAAAATTGGCACCCGACACCCGCAGGAGCAGTCCAATCTCGAAGCGACCAAAGCTCAATACGAACGCTGGGCCAAGGCTTGGGCCGAAACCAAGGAAAAAGAGTTTCCGGTCATCAACCAGCACGTCGACAAAAACCAGCTGCTCAAGGCACGAGGCCTGCTGGACGCACTCGAATATCGAATGATGAAAGAGCAGCCCCGTCGGCTGCCCTACGCCGACAAGGATCCGCAATTTGCCACCCTCAAGGAACGCGTGCTAGGTCAACAAAAGGCCTACCAGGACGCGCTTAACGCCACTTGGGCCGAATCCAGCGCCCACCAAAAGGCCCGTGATCCCAGAGGAGCACTGCCCATTCTTCAAAAAATGCTCGCATCCTGGGAGCACAGCCTGGATACTGCACAAGGCTTGCAGCGCCAAATTTCTTACTTTCAGGGAGAAGTCGCCAAAGCCGAAAATTTCTTGCGGCAAGCCGAGCAAGCTGAAAAGCAGGGTGATCTTGCCACTACCATCGCGCACTACAAGGCCAGCCTAGAGATTCAACAAGATGACGGTTTGCAACGCCGTCTGACGCAAGTGCAAGCCGCTCGGGCCGAACAGCAGCAACGCATGGTGCAGGCCAAGGCCTTGCGCGACCAGGGCGCTGTCTTGCAACAGCAGGGTCAAATCCCGCAAGCCATTGCCAAATACCGTGAGAGCCTGGCGCTGATGCCTGACCCAGCCTTGCAAGCTCACATTCAGAATCTGCAAACGCAATGGGATGCGCAGCAACAACGCCTGGCGCAGGCCAAGGCCCTTCGCGATCAGGGCGCTGCGCTGCAACAACAAGGCCAAATCCCGCAAGCCATTGCCAAATACCGTGAAAGTCTGGCGCTGGTGCCTGACCCCGCCCTGGCAGCGCATGTACAGGCCCTGGTGGCCAGTCTCACCGCGCAACCGCAACCCAAGCCTCAGCCTGCACCCGCACAGCCCGCGGCCAACATAGACCCCACCGGGGTATGGGAGCACAGTCCCAACGCCAGCTGGACCCTGCGTCGCCTGGGTGACCGCTGGTTCGCCCAGGAATCGGGCCTTGGCAATGCCAGCGGCCCCGCGCATTGGACGACACAGGGCACATTGCGCATTGATTATGTTACCCGCGATGGTGCCATCACCGGCTACTACGATATGCGCTTCAATCCGGATGGTTTCACCGCCGATGGTCGGGTGCAAGAACTCACCGGTCCCAAGCGCAGCGCCAACTCCCACTGGCGGCGGATCACCATTCATACGCCAGACCTGGGCCCCATGCCGGTGCCACCCACGCCAATCAACCCAGGCGGCCGCTCGCACACCGGAATCGAACCGGTGCAGCCGTCCATCCCTGTGGCCAAGCCTGGCCCGCTGCTGGACAACGGCAACATCAGCAGCGTGTACAACCTGCCGACCCGGCCCACCGTGATTCGGCTGGCGCAAGAAATTGTTCTGACCAGCATCACCAACTACCACTGGAATGACGGCCGTGGCACGCCGCGAACCGGGAGCATTACCCTGCGTGATGCCAGCGGACGCAGCTATGGCCCGTGGCCAACCAGCGGACGCCCAGGTCAGGGGGGGGTGCCCAATGCCTACTGGACCGCCACGCCCAACGTCAGGATGCCGGCAGGTGATTACGTCGTGATCGATTCAGACCCTGCCACCTGGTCGCAAAACAGCGGCTCGGACGGTGCCGGGCACACCCGCTTTGAAGGCTATCCGACCTCGCCCACAAGTGGCGGGCAGGTGGCGACGGTGCTGCTGACATCACCGCATGCATCGCCTGTGCAGCCCACACCCCAGCCGCAACCACCAAGCCAGAAACAGGCCAACTTTGACGGCAGTTACGTAGGGCAATTTGGTGGCGACGGCGGTGGCCCGATCCGCTTTACCGTGCGTGGCGCCAATGTGCAAGGCCTGGTCAATGGCAACATTGACGGCGACAAGGTGACCGCCACGTTGTCTGGCAGCGTCAACACCGCTGGGCAGATCACCATGCAAGTGAAGGGGACGGTGCAATGGCGGCTGTCGTCGCAGTCGCAGTACAGCGAAACACCGTTCGGAGGCCAGTTGACGGGCACCATTCAGGGCAACCAGGTCAGCGGACGCTGGACTGCGGTCAGTATGGACCAGGACGACAAACGCTCTGGCACCTGGACAGCCGCCAGGTAACGCCGTCCCCGCCAGAGCCGCAATGGTTTAAGACAAGCGCAACCCGGTCTGCACGTCAAACCAGTTGTTGTGGTTGGGTCCAACAGCTTTCAAATCGACATCCGCTGCGCGTAAGACCTTTCAGCAGTTCGGGCCAACTGAAGCGGGTGACCTTCAGTCTGGCATGCTGACCATAAGGAACACCAAGTTCGCTAAATCCCGTCACGTGCCAATGCATTCGAGCACGGTGGAAGCCATGAAACGCTACCGATCCCTGCGAAGTTGCCAGATTGAAGCTTCAGAGTTGATGTCATTCTTCGTTGGTACACGAAGCCGTTTGAGCGGTCTGGCCTTGGGTTTGCCCCGGGTGAGTCGGGTTTTTGAAGGCCTGCGTGACCAACTGGGCTGGGTCAATCGAGGCGCGCATGCGCATCCACGCATTCATGACCTCAGGCACACCTTCGTGGTCAGGCGCGTGATGCTTTGGCATGCGCAAGGGGTAAATGTCGATCAATCGATGCTGGCTTTGGCGACCTACGTTGGCCACGCCACCGTGACTCATACCTATTGGTATCTCACTGGCGTGCCTGAATTGATGGCCTTGGCTGCCAAAAAATTTGAGCAATTCGCGCAAACATTAGAGGTGGATCATGTCTGAAGTGATTGCACCCCGCCCACCATCGTTTGCATCGCTGGTTCAGCAATTCTTCACCGAATATCTGGTGTCCCAGCGTGCATTGAGTCCTCGTACTATCGCATCCTACCGCGATGCCTTGATGCTATTTCTGGACTTCGCTCACAAGCGCTTGGGTAAACAGCCAACGGTGCTGCTCCTGGCCGACATTGAACCGGATCTGATTCTGGCGTTTCTGGATTACCTGGAAACAGAGCGACACAACACTGTACGCAGCCGTAATCTTCGACTGACGGCGTTGCGTGCATTCCTGAGGTTTGCATCGCGTCGTGACATATCGTCGTTTTACGTTGTTGAACGTGCATTGGGTGTGCCGATGAAGCGCTTCGATCGTCCGATTCTGGGCTTCATGTCCCGTGATGAGATGCTGGAGGTGATGGGGCAACCTGGAGACACATGGACTTCTCAGCGCGACCACTTGCTACTGGCCATGCTTTACAACACCGGCGCGCGTGTGTCGGAAATTATTGGTGTAAGGGTGGCTGACGTAGTGCTGGACGGTGCACCTTGCGTGCACCTTCACGGCAAGGGACGCAAGCAACGCTCAACGCCGTTATGGAAATCTACGGTTCTGGAAATACGTGCCTGGCTGCGTCGCAATCCCGAAATGGTGGCGCAGACGGCACTATTGCCCAATCGCAATGACCACCCAATGACACGCTCTAACGTCACTCAGCGACTCGACATTGCAGTTGCTCGTGCGGCCAAGGTGCACGTCGGGCTTGCCAAACGAAGTATCTCGCCACACACGATTCGCCACACAACAGCCATGCATTTGTTGCAGTCTGGAGTGGCGTTCAGTGTGATTGCCCTTTGGCTAGGTCATGAGAGCATGTCCACCACTCACCAATATGTCGAAGCGGATTTGGCAATGAAGGAGAAAGCGCTGGCATGCCTTCAAGATCCTGATACCAAAATGCACCGCTTTGTGCCACCTGACGCATTGATGCAGTTCCTTCAGTCGAGGACAACTGAAAAACGCATTGCCGCGCTGGAATCGAGCGCCGATGATGGCCTGAGAGTCGTTATCGTGGAGGATGGGGAGACACAAGCGGCCGCCCTGGAGCGTCTGGGCCTGCGTAATGACCGGCGCGTGGTGTATCTCACGCCATTGATTCGCTGCTGTAGCCGCACCGATTGACAAACAATCCTAGCCCGCCATGCGCGGGTTTTCCTTCGTCTGGCGCTGGTGACATGGTGCTACAGTTCACCCGGGCTAAAAACCCCTGCGCTTCACCTCCCTGAGCGTGGCCCGAAAGGGATTACACCCAGCCTTAACCCGCTGGGTTTTTTTTGCCTGCTGGCTGGCTTTGCTGGTGCGAAACCCTGTGCCGCAGTCTGTAAACAGTCTGTAAGTGCCTTGCGAATGACAAAAAGCAGAAAAGCCAACTATCGTTTAAATAGCATGATTTCTATATTCTACGGGGCTTATTCTGGAGGCGCGACCCAGAGTCGAACTGGGCTAGACGGATTTGCAATCCGAATATTTATATATTTCACAGTGTTGAATTGGGTATCAGAATCAATATAAATCAACAGCTTACAAAAAAAGAACTGGTCAAGTTAACAGTCTAAGGTAAGTATTCGATGAAACCGTACAAGAGGTCATCGACGCAAGGCTGAGAGTGAATTTTTATGCATGGGGTAAAGCCAGACATCCTTGATAGGGATGAGAGGCTTATGGCTGATGGACTTTTTGCCCCGCC
>CAISLL010000268.1 GCA_903886165.1 uncultured beta proteobacterium
CAATGGCGGCATGGACGCGTTGACAGGCATCGACTGCGACGCGGCAACTGGCGCGGTCAGGGGCGGAAAATCTGCCAACAACACATAACTGCGCCGTGTGCTTGGCCCACAGGTGGCACTGACCTCCAGCGTCACCACAGGCTCATTCACGGGATTCATGGACTGCACCCGCACCACTGACCCGGCAGACGACCCGACAGCAGACAACACGCTGACCTTAACCGAAGATTGACGCGCCTCAGCATAAAACACCTGTGCCGTGACGCACTCAATGGAGGCCGCTTCACCGGCCTCCGACTGCACCTGGATGCTCAGATCCAGTGGACTGCCAATCACGGCAGACCCACGGAGATTCCCCAGGGTAAACGCGTGCGCGGAGAAACCCAGCTGACCCAGGAACAATGCCAGCATGGGCAGTCCGTAACAAACTCGGCTCTTCAAGAAAGATGTCCCTCGGTGTGATGCATGCATCATCTTTTCATTAATCAACTCAAAAACGGTCGCCGGGAGCCACGCTAACCCGCCATAATTTCTTCTTGAGCAAAACGACTGAGAGCATAACTGTTTGACAGCCAATATTTGCATTTTCATCCAATTTGGCACGCTGCTTGCGTTTTACCTTGCCTAGCGTGTCAAGACCGGTTATTTTTTGCACGAATCACAACACTCCTGCCAGCGCCACCATGTGTCAACTCCTCGGAATGAACAGCCATCTGCCGGCCAGCCTGACGCTGAGCTTTACCGGATTTTCGCAGCGCGGCGGCTGCACCGACCACCATGCAGACGGTTGGGGCATCGCTTTCTTCGAAAGCGAATGCGCAACGCCGGGTAAGGGCGTGCGCCACTTCGTCGACAAACAAAGCGCCGCCACCTCCCCCATTGCACACATGCTCAAGCGCTATCCCATCAAGAGCCATAACGTGGTGGCCCATGTGCGCAAGGCTACGGTGGGTCAGGTGGCACTGGAAAACTGCCACCCGTTTGTGCGGGAATTGTGGGGCCGCTACTGGGTGTTTGCACACAATGGCGACCTGAAAAACTACGCGCCCAGACTGCATGGCAGCTTTCGCCCGGTGGGCAGCACCGACAGTGAGCTGGCATTTTGCTGGCTCATGCAAGAGTTGGCCAAGTCCCATGCCGGCGTGCCCAACGTGGATGAACTCAGCCTCACCCTGCGCGAATTGGTGCCGCAGATTGCCAGACACGGCACCTTCAATTTTCTGCTCAGCAATGGCCAGGCCTTGTGGGCGCACGCCACCACCAAACTGCATTACGTGCTGCGCGCGCACCCGTTCAATCAGGTCCACATGAAAGATGAAGACGTGACCGTGAACCTGGCGCAGCTGAACAGCCCGCAAGACCGGCTCGCCATCGTGGTGACAGAGCCACTAACCACCGACGAGGATTGGGTGGCCATGGCACCCGGGCAATTGCAGGTCTTTGTGGACGGTGTGCCGACTGCCTGCAGCGGGTTTTGTGATGGTCAGCCCACCGGGCCAGTCGTGCGTCAGTGTCTGAATGCATGCGCCGCTTCCAGCGCCTGCAAAAACATCGAGGCCACGTCAAAACCGGTTTGATCGGTGATTTCCTGAAAGCATGTCGGGCTGGTCACGTTGATCTCGGTCAGACTGTCGCCAATCACATCCAGCCCGATCAGCAACAAGCCGCGTTCTGCCAGCACGGGGCCAATGGCCTCAGCGATCTGACGGTCACGCGCAGTCAAGGGCTGCGCCACACCTTTTCCACCCGCTGCCAGATTACCGCGCACTTCGCCGCCCTGCGGAATACGGGCCAAACAATACGGGACGGGTTTGCCGCCAATCACCAGGATGCGTTTGTCGCCGTGTTCAATGGCTGGCAAGAACCTTTGCACCATCACGGTTTGCGTGCCGTCCTTGTTGAGCGTCTCAATGATGGCACCCAGGTTCAGGCCATCTTCCCTGACGCGAAAAATGCCCATCCCTCCCATACCGTCGAGAGGCTTCAGGATGATGTCTTTGTGCCCGGCGTGAAAGCGCCTGATGTCTTGCACGTCACGCGTGACCAGCGTCGGCCCAATGAATTGGGGCCACTCCAGAATGGCCAGTTTTTCAGGGTGGTCGCGTAACGCTCGCGGCCTGTTGAAGACGCTTGCACCTTCGCGCTCGGCCTGCTCCAGCAAGTGTGTGATGTAAAAAAATTCTGAATCAAATGGCGGGTCCTTTCGCATGAGCACGGCGTCAAAGTCCTTGACCGCTTGCGTCCGCTCAGTGGGCGTTTGTTGCATGGCAGCGAACCAGTCCACCGCCTGTCCGGTGAGCGTGATGTCGCGCACAAACGCCGTGACAGGTGTGCCGCTTTGCCACCTGATGTCTTTGGGTTCGCAGGCGCTCAAGCTGTGGCCGCGCCTCTGCGCCTCGCGCATCATGGCAAACGTGGTGTCCTTGTAGATCTTGAAGGACTCAAGCGGGTCGGCAACAAACAGCAGTTTCATTCAAAGGTGTCCAGTCTGGGTTCCAGATGCCAATTCAACAATCTCTTTTTGATCTTTCGCCACCAGATCAGCCTTGCGCAAGCGAACCGGCTGGCGTGGGCATTTTTACATTTCTATCGTTGCCTGCGCATCAACCAGACCAAACCCACACACACCAACGCCAGCATCACCACCGGCCACTGCCCCCAGCGCGACGCCCACCAGGCATACGGTGTGATGCCGGTGCGCCCCTGCACCTGCGCCTGCAAGGCCTGCGCCACATGGTTTGGCAGCGCA
>CAISLL010000269.1 GCA_903886165.1 uncultured beta proteobacterium
ACTGGTCTGGCTTTGGTCAAATTCCTCTTCACCCATTTGGTGTCACCTCAAACTAAACGAAAACCTTTTTGAAATAACCACTTGCATGATTTTGCCGGAGGGCAACTGAGGAAAATAGGATAAACAGCCTGAATCGGTGAAACCTGGCGAGACGGTCACAACGATTCTTGTGGTCGATGACGAACCTGCCAATCTGTCGCTGCTGAACCATCTGCTGAGGCCGTTTTACCAGGTGCGCGCCGCCAATTCGGGCGAAAACGCGCTGCGCGCCGCCACCAGCGAGCCGCGTCCGGACCTGATCCTGCTGGACGTGATGATGCCGGGGATGAATGGTTACGAGGTGCTGGCGCACCTGCGCAAGCATCCGGCCACGGCCGATATTGCGGTGATCTTCGTCACAGCGCTGACCGATGCCGATGATGAGGAACACGGCTTGGCGCTTGGCGCCGCCGACTACATTGCCAAGCCGATCACGCCAGCCGTCGTTTTGGCCAGAGTGCGCACGCAGCTTGAGAACAAACGCGCCCGGGATTGGATGGTGAACAAGAATCAGGTTCTGGAAGCTGAGGTGGCCAGGCGCGTCGCCGTGCAACGCGACTTGCAGGGGCAATTGCTGCAGGCCGACAAACTCGCCGCGATTGGCCTGCTGTCAGCGGGCGTTGCCCATGAGATCAATAACCCGGTCGGTTTTGTGAGCGCCAATCTGGGTGCCCTGCGCGACTACACGGATTGTCTGCTGGACATCGCTGCACTTTGCGATGAGGCCTTGCGTCATGAAGCGGACACCGAGGTTTTTCGGCAGACCATGTGGCGCCTGCGCCAGAAGCTGCAGGACGCTGACTTTGACTTCATCCGCCAGGATATGCCGCACCTGTTGCACGAATCGGCCGAGGGCTTGGATCGGATCAAGAAAATAGTGGGAGACCTGAAAAATTTTGCGCACGCCGACAACGACGAGTGGCAGATGGCGGACATCAACGCCAATCTGAAAAGCACGCTCAACCTGGCCCGCAACGAAATCAAGTACAAAGCCACGGTCAATGCCGACTATGGCGAACTGCCACCGGTGCGCTGCCATCCGGGCAGGATCAATCAGGTGTTGCTGAACCTGTTGGTGAATGCCGCGCAGGCGATCGACCAGTCCGGCCAGATTCGCATCAAGACCTGGCTCAAGGATGATGAGGTTTGCATCGCCATCAGCGACTCCGGCTGCGGCATTTCCGAGGTTGCCATGGGTCGCATTTTTGAGCCTTTTTACACCACCAAACCGATCGGCAAGGGCACCGGGCTAGGGTTGTCACTGGCCTTTGGCATAGTGCGTGGGCACGGCGGGCGCATTGAGGTCGTCAGCACGGTTGGCGAGGGAACCTGTTTCACGGTGGTGCTTCCGGTGGCCGGACCGGCGGCGGCACCGGCGGAGGTCTGAAGTTCGAAGCCCAGTGCGTGAATTGCGCACCCCCGGGTTCTGGGCAGGGCGCGCTCGGTCATGGGTGTTGCTTGCGCGATGGCTAGAAATTTTCCCAGTCTGTGTCGACCGCGCTGCCATTGCCGACCTTCAACATCGGTTGAGCCTTGATTTGTTTGGCCGGTGCTGCAGTGCCAGTTCGTATTGGGTTTGATTGAACCTGTTGTTCAATTTTTTTGAGCGGCTGGGCCAACGACTGCCGAGTTCGCATTGGGGTGCCAGAAAGCGCCACGTGCCTACCCATGCTGCTGGCCAAGGTGAACACGGACATTGTCTGCACCAGGTCTTGCGCCTGCGTTTTGAGGCTGTCGGCAGCCGCTGCCATCTCTTCCACCAGGGCCGCGTTTTGTTGTGTGGCTTGATCCATTTGCGTCACGGCTTCACCCACTTGACTCACGCCCTGACTTTGCTGGCTGCTGGCTGTGTCGATTTCACCCATCAGATCAGTCACGCGCCTGATCGAGCTGACGACTTCGTTCATGGTTTCGCCGGCCTGATCCACGAGAATCGTGCCATGCTCAACCCGCTCGACGCTGGTATGGATGAGGCCCTTGATTTCCTTGGCAGCCGCTGCTGACCGCCCGGCCAGCGACCGCACTTCTGAAGCAACCACCGCAAAACCGCGGCCCTGCTCCCCGGCACGTGCTGCTTCGACGGCCGCGTTGAGCGCCAGAATGTTGGTTTGAAAGGCAATGCCATCAATCACGCTGATGATGTCGGCAATTTTTCGGGAGCTTTGGTTGATGTCCTTCATCGTGTTCACCACCTGCGCCACGACCTCACCACCGCGCACGGCCACGCTGCTCGCGTTCATCGCCAGTTGGTTGGCCTGCGCCGCACTGTTGGCGTTTTGTTTTACCGTGGCGGTCAGCTGTTCGGTGGCGGC
>CAISLL010000270.1 GCA_903886165.1 uncultured beta proteobacterium
GTCCAGATTGGCCAGTTTTCTGCGTACAAATTCAAGTCGGGCGTGACCGCAATCAAATCCAGGTTGGCGGCCCAATAGGCATCCAGCGTGCCCACGTCGCGCCAATAGGCCGGTTTGCCCCGCTCACTCACGCTGCTTTCCGCAAAATTCTGGGCGTAAGTTCGGTAACGCTCGACACAGTGCGGAATGATGTCCTTGCCGAAATCGTGGCTTGAATTCGGATCGTCTGCGTCACGCTGCAGCTCTGCTCGCAGGAATTCGGCATTGAACACATAAATGCCCATGCTCGCCAGCGCCTTGTCCGGCACACCGGGCATGGGCTTTGGCTGGGCCGGTTTTTCGGCAAACTCAAGCACGCGGCCTTCATCATCCACCGACATCACGCCAAAGCTGCCTGCCTCGGACAAGGGCACCTCAATACAGGCCACCGTGAGGTCGGCCTTGCGCTCAACATGAGCGGCGAGCACCCGGCCGTAGTCCATGCGGTAAATGTGGTCACCAGACAGGATCAGCACATAGGCTGGCCTGGCATGGTGAATTTCACGCAGGTTCTGGTACACGGCATCCGCCGTGCCCTGGTACCAGTGGGCATCGTCAGACTGCTGCTGAGCCGGCATGATCTCGATGAATTCATTCAGGCGCCCATCCAGAAAGCTCCAGCCCTGTTGCACATGCCGAATCAGGCTTTGCGCCTTGTACTGAGTCGCCACACCAACCCGGCGCACACCAGAATTCACACAGTTTGAGAGCGTGAAGTCAATGATGCGGAACTTGCCGCCAAACGGCACCGCAGGCTTTGCACGGAAATCTGTCAACTCATGCAAACGGCTGCCGCGCCCGCCCGCCAAAATCACGGCGAAGGTGTTGCGCGTCAGCTGACTGACAAAACGGGGGTCCTGGCCACTTTGCCCATTGCCAGCCAATTCTTTATCGAACGCCATGCTTGCTCTCCCGAACATTTACCGACACATCAAACACAAAAGAACCAATACCCACAGGTGATTGCTCAAGACCCCACCACTCAGACCACTGCCGCACCAAAGTTGTCAGGCATCTGGATGGCGACCACCTGTCCACGCGCTGTAGCCACACCCCCAGCGTTAACAGTAGCCTCAATCACCACCTTGCGCCCCTTGATCTCCATTACACGACCGCGAATCTCCAGAATGGCTGAAATCGGTGTGGGCTTCAAATAATCCACATGCAGCGAGCCTGTGACGAATCGAAACGCCGGCAGCGTGTCCATGTCACGGCCTGCCTGGCGGTACATCGCGGCCGCTGCAGTGCCCGTGCAGTGGCAATCAATCAACGAGGCGAGCAACCCGCCATAGGTGAACCCAGGCACAGCCGTATGAAAAGGCTCGGGCGTGAAATGGGTCACGCTCTCGTCACCGTCCCAAAACGTCTTGATGCGGTGACCATGCGCGTTGTTGGCGCCACAGCCATAACAGTGCGACAGGTTTTCAGGGTAATGGTCTTGAAAGGCTTTCATGTGGTCTCCTTGCGGGTCAAAAAAATACTACGTATTCAATAGCTACCTATGATTTATTTATATGGGATAGAGTCCAATTGGTTATAAA
>CAISLL010000271.1 GCA_903886165.1 uncultured beta proteobacterium
AGATGTAGTGGTACGCCTCTGTGACACGAATGTCAAAGCTGGAATTGCCGGGAATACTGAATGTGTCGCCCGGTTTGGAGGTCAGCCAGGCCTCGCTTCCAGCCAGCTTGTAGTCGCAGCTGCCAGCCACACATTCCATGACCTCTGGCGCACCGGTATTGAAGGTCAAGGCGGCGGGCAGCACCACACCGACTGACTTCTTGGTGCCGTCGGCAAAGTTGATGCCATGGCTGACGCACTTGCCGTCAAAGTAAACGCTGGCTTGGGTGGTGACGGACACGCCGTCAATGTGGGTGGTGGTCATGGTGCAGTATTTCCGGGCGATGAAAACGTTAGATTTTAGGGGAGCTTGAACTGTGATCGCGCCGCAAACACCAGGGCATCAAACCCCACACTGATGCCCCCGTCGCGCCATACCACCACCGGACGCTTGATGACACTAGGGTGCGCCACCATCAGCGCAGTGGCCGAGGCATCGTCCACCACGCCCAGGCGGATGGCCTCGTCGAGCTTGCGCCAGGTCGTGCCTTTGCGGTTCACCAATGTCTGCCAGCCGGCGCTGGTCAGCCATTCAGGTAACAGCTCCGCCGGCACGCCCTGCTTCTTGAAGTCGTGAAATGCATACGCCACGCCGTGCTCAGTAAGCCAGGCGCGGGCCTTTTTGACGGTGTCGCAATTCGGGATGCCATAAACGGTGAGAGTCGGTGTGTTCATCCCTCCATCATGCCATTGCACGGAAAATTGTCCGGCAGTTGTCGGGTTAACCCGGCGCTGGGGGACAATTCAGGCTGTATGACACCAATTCCTCAAACACTTCACGATTGGCTGGCTCACTGTGAGCGGCTTCACCCCGTCACCATCGACCTCGGTCTTGACCGTGTTCGCACCGTGGCCGAGCGCATGGGTATCCGCTTTGCCTGCCCCGTGATCACGGTGGCCGGCACCAATGGCAAGGGTTCGACCTGCGCCATGCTCGAATCCATTTTGATGCAGGCCGGTTACCGTACCGGTGTGTACACGTCGCCACACCTGGTGCATTTTGAGGAACGCCTGCGACTCAGCGGCGAACCGGTGGGTGCTGCTGAGTTGGTAGCTGCCTTCGATTATGTTGAAAGGGCTAGATGTCAAAACAGTGATGAGATCTCTCTGACCTATTTTGAGTTCACCACATTGGCCATTCTGGAAGTGATGCGGCTCGCAGCGCTGGATGTCGTGATTCTGGAAGTTGGTCTGGGTGGCCGCCTGGATGCTGTGAACATCATCGACTCTGACTGCGCCATCATCACCAGCATTGATCTGGACCACATGGCGTTGCTGGGCGACACCCGTGAGGCGATTGGTTACGAGAAGGCTGGCATCATGCGCACCGGCAAACCGGCGGTGGTGAGTGACCCCTTGCCACCGCAAAGTGTGCTGGACCGTGCGCTGGAGGTCGGTGCGGACCTGTGGCGTGTCGGGCACGACTTCAATGTGTCTGGCGACAAGCAGCAATGGAGCTGGGCTGGGCGCGGCAGGCGTTACAGCGGCATGGCGTATCCGGCGCTGCGCGGCGCCAACCAGTTGGTGAATGCAGGTGGTGTGCTGGCCGCACTCACCGCGTTGCGTGACGTTTTGCCAGTCACGGCGCAGGCGGTGCGCAATGGGTTGGTGTTTGCCGAATTGCCGGGGCGTTTTCAAATTGTGCCGGGCCAGCCCACGCTGGTGCTGGATGTGGCGCACAACCCCCATGCCGTTGCCGCGCTGGCCCTGAATCTGGACGCCATGGGCTTCTTCCCCACCACGCACGCGGTTTTTGGTGCCATGGCCGACAAGGACGTGACCGCGTTGCTCAAGCGCATGAACCCGCTGGTGGATAAGTGGTATTTCACCGACTTGCCGACCACCCGCGCCGCCAGCGCCACCGAATTGCTGCAATCCTGGCAGGCGCAAAACACCCGCAAGGACGCCAGCGCCAGCACCTGGTCAGACCCCGAAGCGGCGCTGCAGGCGGCACTGGCTGGCGCAGACCCCGCTGATAGAATAGTGGTCTTCGGTTCGTTCTACACCGTGGGTGGCGTGGTCAAAGACGGGATTCCCCGCCTGCAGGCCAAACATCTGCCAGCCGCCTGATTTTTCCTGACTTTTACCGACTGACCCTGCATGGCTTTCTTCAAGTTTCGCAAAGCGGCCGACGAACCCGCCAGTGCGTCCGCGCAGTCGCAGAGCATTGAGGCCATCCGTCAGCGCGCCAAATACCGCTTGGTGGGGGCCACTGTGCTGGTGCTGATCGGGGTGATCGGGTTCCCGCTTTTGTTTGACAAGCAGCCACGCCCGATCGCCGTGGACACACCCATCGACATCCCTGACCGCAACAAAATCGCCCCGCTTATTTTGCCGAATGCACCAACCGCCATGCCGGTGTCCTCAACCGCATCGGCGATTGCTGTGGTGCAGGCGTCCCCTGTTGCCTCGGTACCGACTGCAGACAGGCTAGCGCCGGCTTCCGTTGTGACCAATGAGCCGGGTGTGATCACAGAAACTCTCGATAAAAGAGTGGCTGTACCCTTTGAAAATAAAGCGGACATAGCTACAAAAAATGTAGTTAAAGATACATCTGACCCGATCCGGCCGACGGTGAGTGCGCCTGTGCCAAAGGCGGTAGAGGCGGCCAAGGTGCAGGCCTTGCTTGATGCCAAGAGTGCTGAAGAACCAGCTACCATTGCCAGTCGTTTTGTGGTCCAGGTGGGTGCCTTTGCCGACGTGGCGCGCGCGCGCGAGGTGCGGCTGAAAGTAGAGCAGGCGGGCTTGAAAACCTACACCCACGTGGCGGAAACCAAGGACGGCAAGCGCATTCGGGTTCGGGTGGGCCCGTTTGCGACCAAACCCGAGGCTGAAAAAGCTGCCGAGAAGATCAAAAAACTTCATTTGCCAGCCGCCTTGCTGACGCTCTGACACTTTGACCATGCCTGCGCTGGACTGGATTTTTGGGGCGGTGCTGCTGGCCTCCATGCTGTTGGGTGCATGGCGTGGTCTGGTTTATGAGGTGTTGTCGCTGATCAGTTGGGTTGCAGCGTTTGTGCTTGCGCAGTGGCTGGCACTGGATGCAGCGCAGTACCTGCCAATGAGTGGTTCAAGTGACATGCTGCGATATGCCGCCGGATTTGTGCTGGTGTTTGTGGCGACCGTGTTGTTTGGCAGTCTGGTGGCGGTGGTGGTCAAGAAACTGACGAGTGCGGTCGGTTTGCGCCCGGTGGATCGGGCGCTGGGTGCTGTATTCGGATCGATCCGTGGCGTATTGTTGTTGTTGGTGATCACCGTGGTCGTGGGCATGACGCCCCTGAAATCAAGTGCCGCGTGGCAGGAATCGGTTGGCGCAAGTACCGCATCGGGGCTGCTGAAGAACCTCAGGCCGGTGTTGCCGAGTGACCTGGAAAAATTTTTACCAGCTTAAAAAGTCGTTGAAAAGATTGGAAGCGTATGTGTGGAATTGTTGGTGTTGTCAGTAACGCCCCGGTGAATCAGCTCATTTACGACGCCTTGTTGCTGTTGCAGCATCGTGGACAAGATGCTGCTGGCATCGTCACGCAGCAGGAGCGCAAGTTCTTCATGCACAAGGCCAAGGGCATGGTGCGTGACGTGTTTCGCACCCGCAACATGCGTTCGCTGCCGGGCAATTGCGGCCTGGGCCAGGTGCGTTACCCCACTGCGGGCAACGCCTTCAGTGAAGAAGAAGCGCAGCCTTTTTACGTCAATGCGCCGTTTGGCATCGTGCTGGTGCACAACGGTAACCTGACGAACGCCCACGCCCTGAAGGCAGAATTGTTCAGTGCGGACCATCGCCACATCAACACCGAAAGTGACTCCGAGGTGTTGCTCAATGTGCTGGCACATGAGATTGAAGCCACCACCCGCGGTCTGCCGCTGCGCCCACGTGATGTGTTTGAGGCGGTCCGCAGGGTACACCTTCGAATCAAGGGCTCCTATGCGGTGATTGCCATGATTGCCGGCCACGGGGTGCTGGCGTTTCGGGACCCATTTGGCATTCGTCCACTATGTCTGGGTCGCAACGATGAAACATGGTTGCTGGCCAGTGAATCGGTGGCATTGGAAGGCACGTCACATAAGTTCGAGCGTGACATCGCACCGGGCGAGGCGGTGTTCATTGATCTCAATGGGAAGGTGCATGCACAGCAATGTGCCGAGCACCCGGTGCTGCACCCCTGCATTTTTGAGTTTGTCTACCTGGCCCGGCCTGATTCCGTGATGGACAACATCTCTGTCTACCAGGCCCGCTTAAACTTGGGCGAGTCATTGGCCAAGCGCGTCATTTCGACCGTGCCACCGAATGAAATTGACGTGGTCATCCCGATTCCCGAGTCCAGTCGCCCCAGTGCCGCGCAGCTCGCGCAGCTTCTGGGTTTGCCGTACCGCGAAGGTTTTGTGAAAAATCGTTATGTGGGCCGCACCTTCATCATGCCAGGCCAATCGGTGCGTAAAAAATCAGTGCGTCAGAAGCTTAATGTGATTGCCAGCGAGTTCAAGGGCAGGAACGTGTTGCTGGTGGACGACTCGATCGTGCGTGGCACCACCAGTCGCGAGATTGTGCAAATGGCCCGCGATGCCGGGGCGCGCAAAGTCTACATGGCGAGTGCCGCGCCTCCGGTGCGTTACCCCAATGTCTATGGCATCGACATGCCGACGCCACAAGAACTGGTGGCGCACAACCGCACAGTCGAGGAAATTCGGCAGATCATTGGCTGTGATGCACTGATTTATCAGGATGTGGAGGGTATGAAGAAGGCAATCGGTTCACTGAACACGGCCATCAAGGGCTTTGACGCGTCTTGTTTTGATGGCGTTTATGTCACTGGTGACATCACGGTGGAAGACATTGTTCGCCTCAATGCCAGCCGTGTCGGAGGCGATGAAAGCCAGGAGGATGCCTCTCGCCTTGCCTTGCCCAATCATGAGGAGTGAGCATGGCTGCCGATCCGATTTCTGAGAACTTGCACCGCGACACGCTGGCCGTGCGGGCGGGTGTCGCGCGCAGCCAGTACGGTGAAAACTCGGAGGCGCTGTTTCTCACCAGTGGTTACATACAGCCCAGTGCCGAGGCAAGTGCACGTCGATTTGCTGGTGACGAAGAGGGATTTACTTACGGGCGTTATGGCAACCCCACCGTTGCCAGCCTTGAGCAGCGCCTGGCGGCGCTTGAAGGCGCCCCGGCCGCCATTTCGACTGCCTCGGGCATGTCGGCCATTCTCATGATGTGCATGGGGCTGCTGAAGGCCGGTGACCATGTGATCTGCTCGCATTCCATGTTTGGCTCCACCATCAAGCTGATTGGCTCTGACTTGGCCAAGTTTGGTGTTGAATCCAGTTTTGTCTCCCAGACC
>CAISLL010000272.1 GCA_903886165.1 uncultured beta proteobacterium
ACGCTGCACACTGCGCCAGTCAACCAGTTGGCAAAGCCCCTGCAGGGTCTCTTGCGATGGCAACAGTGCTTTCCTGAAGTTCCAGGCACGACGCAGCACCCCAGAGGTGATGTCAAACAATCCGTCACTGGTGCCAAACAAGGTGTTGGCAAAATCCAGCAGCGCCAGAGTTTCGTCATCACATGCCACCCATTCCTGGCCTGCTTCTGCGTTGATCCGTGACACCACACTACCGGCCTGATAGCGCGAGTACTTCGCCTGAATGCGCCAGACCTCGGTGGCTGCAGATTGCGCCAATGCCTTCGCTGCAGACTCGTCTGCAGCCGCCACCCGAATTTCACAGCGGCTGGCCATGGCCTCAAAGAAATGGCTGCAAATGACCATCAATCGGTGCGCAGCGCGTGATCCAGCAAAGTCAAGCTTGCTTACTTAACCTATTTGGCCTTGGCCGCTGTGACCGGCGCATCAGCTGCCAGCGGATGAAAAGCGCGCCCGATGTACGCAATGACTGCCTGTATCTCCGCCTCGGTCAACACCGATTTCCAGGCCGGCATGGAGGTGTCAGGCAGGCCGTTGCGAATCACACTCGCCAGGCGACCGGGGGTCATGCTGGACATGAACGCCGTGGAAGTCAAATCACGCGGATGTGGCTCCAGAAAACTTCCGATCCAGTTGCGCCCCGTGCCATCTGCGGCATGGCAAAACGCACAATTCTCCTGAAACAGTGTTTCCCCTTGCGCCTGCTGCTGCGTCAGGTTGGTCAACTCGGGTTTCTTGTCGTGCAATTGGTAGGGGGATGCGCCCGACACCGTGTCCACTGCCTGCCCGACGCCTGGCACAAAGCCATTGCGGGGATACGACAGCGGTCGTGATTCCCAGGGTGCACCCGCCTCATTGGTTTTCGAGCGGTCATGACAACTCACGCAACTCGTCATGAAAAGGCGACGACCCTCCAACTGTTCCGGTGTCATCTCTTCAGGCCGGGTGTCTAGGGCTATCGCGCCCGTCGCAAACGGAAAGGCCACGCTGTAACGCTGGTGATCCGGCCATCCGTTTGCAAGCGTATGGTAGTAAGTGTTGGGTGCCTTGGACAGCATGAATTCATGGCGAACAAAGTCTGCCACGGCGGCCATCTCTGCCTCATTCAAAATGCCTTCAAACCCGCGCATGGCGGTGCCCGGGCTACCACTCTTGATAACCGCCAGCATCCTTTCACGGCTTAACTGCTCTGACTCAGTGCCCGCAAAGTTACGTGGCTGCGGACTCAGGTAAGTGCTTGCCAGGGTTTTTGCGTCGCCCGAATAACCATGGCAAAAATAACAACGAAAGTTGTACACGCTGCGACCCAGCTCATGCGTGGCAGGCACCGCAGTCGCGCGGCTAGACTGTGGCGGCTTCTGAACTACAGCGGGCGGCGTTGAATCAGAGCAGGCGGCCAGCGAGACCACCAGCAGCAAACCAAGCTCAACCCGCATCACTTGGTGGCTTTGGCCGTCTTGCCCGCCTCGGAACCGGGCTGAATGAATTTCTGAAACACGAATTCCGCCACATTGGCAATCTCCTGCTGGTTCAGCACCTTGTTCCAGGCGGGCATTTCAGTGCCGAGCTTTCCCTGAGAAATGGTGGCAAACAGCATGACACGGTTCAGAGACTGGCGCGACGCCGGGTGCAAGAAATTGCGCGGCTTCGGGTTGATGAAGTAGGCTCGGGGGCCTTGGCCGTCGCCAGTCGCACCGTGGCAGGTCGCGCAGTTGGCCATATAAAACAGCTCACCCCTTTTCACATCACCTTTAAGGCCGCTGGGCATGGGCAACGTCATGTTTGCCACGATGGCTTCCTGGACCGGTTTTGGTGCAGGCACCGCAGCAGCGAGCGCAGGAGGTGCATTGGCACCAATCGGCGCAGCCTGGCGCTGACCAGAATTGACACCAGAGATACCCTCTGTGTTGACCCCACCCATGAACCCGGCCTGGATGTAATCCACCACCGCGCTGATATCTTCCTTGCTGAGCTGGGTTTTAAAGCCCGCCATGGCTGTGCCGGGGCGCCCGTAGGTCACTGAAGTGAGCATGCGTTGTGTTGACATCTCTGCGCGTAAAGCAGCAGAGGTGAAATCACGCGGCGGCGGGTTCAGGCTGCCTTGAGCCCGGCTCTTGCCGTCACCCTTTTCACCATGACACACCGCGCAATTTTTGCTGTACACAGCGCGCCCACGGCTGCTGTCAGCCATGGAGGAGGCCATCATGAAGTTATCCCGGACGTAGTCCACCAAGGCTTCAATCTCTGCCTGGTTGAGCTGTGACTTCCAGCCGGTCATGGCAGTGCCAGGGCGACCGTTTTGCACCACTGCGATCATGTTCGCACGCGGGATTTGCGCGGCTGCAGGCGAGGTGAAATCACGCGGCGGCGGGTTCAGACTGTTTTGCGCCCGGCTCTTGCCATCCCCCTTGTCACCCTGACACACCGAGCAAGAGTTGTGGTCCAGCACCGCGGGCTTGATCACTGAACCGGCCGCGCCGGCCTTGTTTGGTGCAGCGGCGAATGCAACCGAAAAACTGCCAG
>CAISLL010000273.1 GCA_903886165.1 uncultured beta proteobacterium
AACCGTTTTTGCTCGTCCGGGCTGCAGACCATTGCGCTGGCATCACAACGCGTCATCGCGGGTGAGGGCGACATTTTTGTGGCGGGTGGGGTGGAGAGTATTTCCTGCGTGCAGCAGGAGATGAACATCCACATGTTGCGGGACCCCGATTTGATGAAGATGAAGCCCGAGGTTTACCTGAACATGCTGGAAACCGCTGAAATCGTCGCCAAACGTTATGGCATCAGCCGTCAGGCGATGGATGAATTTGGCGCCGCCAGTCAGCAGAAAGCCACAGCGGCGCTGCTGGCGGGTTTTTTCACCGCTGAAATCGCGCCCATCACCGTCACCATGGGCGTGGCAGACAAGGTCATGGGGCTGACCACGCGGCAGGTCACGGTGAGTCAGGACGAGGGCATCCGCCCGGGCACCACCTATGAGGGCATCAAGGACTTGCGCGCGGCGCTACCAGGTGGTGTGGTGTCCGCGGGCAACGCCAGCCAGTTTTCGGACGGTGCCGGCGCCGTGGTGGTGATGGGCGAGGTGATGGCGCAACGCAAGGGCCTGAACCCCCTGGGCCGCTTTCTGGGCTTTGCGGTGGCCGGTTGTGAGCCAGATGAAATGGGCATTGGCCCGGTGTTTGCCATTCCCAAAGTGTTGGCGCGCCTGGGCTTGAAGGTGGACGACATCGACCTGTGGGAACTTAACGAAGCCTTTGCCGTGCAGGTCATTTACTGCCGCGACAAGTTGGGCATTGACAACACACGTCTGAACGTCAATGGGGGGGCGATCGCGGTGGGCCACCCCTACGGTGTCTCAGGTCAGCGCCTGACCGCACACGCCTTGATCGAAGGCAAACGACGCGGCGCCAGACGCGTGGCCGTGACCATGTGCATTGGCGGCGGCATGGGGGCCTGCGGGGTGTTTGAGGTGTTGTGAGAGGTCAAGCGTCTGAAAAGCCGGTTGGCCGTGGTGATCAGTGCGCCGATGCCGCAGGCGCTGCCTGTTTGGCAGAAATACATGCAAAATGGCTATCACTTGCATCCAGATGTCCTGATATGACCCGCACCACACAACAGCTCTTCAATTTGACGGGCAAGACCGCCCTGATCACCGGCGGCTCACGTGGCCTTGGGCTGCAGATGGCGCACGCGCTGGGTGAGGGTGGTGCGCGCGTCATGCTCTGCGCCCGCAAGGCCGACGAACTGGAGTCTGCAACGGCTGAACTGCAGGATGCGGGCATTGATGCGCGCTGGGTCGCCGCCGACTGCGCGGTTGAGCACGACCTGACCAGTCTGGTCAGCGAGACATTGCACCGCATGGGCGATGTGGACATTCTGGTGAACAACGCCAGTGCCACTTGGGGCGCGCCAGCACAAGACCATCCGCTTGAAGCCTGGGACAAGGTGATGGCACTGAACCTGCGGGGATATTTCTTGCTGAGCCAGCTGGTTGCCCGCCAGAGCATGATGGGGCGCGGTGGCCGCATCATCAATGTGGTCTCCAGTGCCGGGCTTGGCGGCAACCCGGGCGGGTTGCACTCCATCGCCTGCAACACCAGCAAGGGCGCGGTCATCAACTTCACCCGCGCACTGGCATGTGAGTGGAGCCAGTACGGCATCAACGTCAATGCCATCTGTCCGGGGTTTTTCCCCTGCAAGATGACCGCGGGTACCTTGGCTGCGCTGGGCGAAGACCGCCCCGCCGGGGACGCCCCCTTGAAACGCCTGGGTGATGAGGAAGACCTGAAAGGGGTGACTCTGCTCTTTGCCAGTGACGCTGGCAAACACATCACCGGCCAGTGGCTGGCAGTGGACGGTGGAGTCAGCGCTGTCATTGGAGCGTGAGTCATGAACTTTGGCGTGGCTATTCCGTTTGTGGCGCATCTAGGCTTTGAGCTGACGCTGTTCGAGGGCGGTCGCTCTGAACTGGTGTTCGAGCCGCGTCCCGAGCATCTCAATTCGTTCGCGGTGACGCATGGCGGGGCACTCATGACGCTGCTTGATGTCGCCATGGCGGTGGCGGCACGCAGCGTTCAGAAAGAAATGGGCGCTGTCACCATTGAAATGAAGACCAGCTTCATGCAGCCCGCGCGTGGCAGGCTTATAGCCCGTGGGCACCTGCTGCACCGCACCGCCACCATGGCTTTTACCGAAGCCACCGTGTTTGACGCGGATGACAAAGCGTGTGCTCATGCCACTGGCACTTTCAAGTTTGTCCGACGCCTGCCAACTGGGCCCAGGAGTGCCCAGGCGCTGCAGACCATCGCCACAGACTGACTTGCGGCAGATACATTGCCATGGACCCTGGATATAAAACGTGTCTAGCTATTAAAAAACTTGATGAGGTGATGCAATGACTTTCAAACTATGGTCGATTGGCAGACATCCGGCCCATGTCACAGCGCCGGTGTGGCGGTTGTTGTCATTTGACGACCTGCGTGTGCTGGAACTCTATGAGGTGCTGCGTCTGCGAAGCGAGGTGTTTGTGGTGGAGCAGCGTTGCATCTATCAGGACATGGACGGGTTTGACAGGCAGGCGATGCACCTGCTCGGGGTGCAAGACGGTGAGCTCAAGGCTTATGCGCGGTGTTTTGAGCCCGGTATCAAGTTTGCCGAGGCAAGTATTGGCCGTGTGCTGGTGCACTCGGCGGCCCGCTCAACCGGCCTTGGCCACGCACTCATGGAGCAGGCCATTGTGGCGACCGCCCAAGTTTGGGGACCACAGGCGATTCGCGTGGGCGCCCAGGCACATCTGGCGGGCTTTTATGCCAAACACGGTTTCAAGGACATGGGCATACCCTATACGGAAGATGGCATACCACACCTTGAGATGCGCCGCGATGCCTGACGACGTGGCCGGAACTCAGGCAACCTGCTTCTGCTCCTTGGCACAGGGCAAGAGGATTTCAAATTTGGTGCCCGCTTCACCTGCCTTGAACCGCAGGTGCCCGGCCATGCTTTCCACCATCCGGTTCACGTTCCCAAGACTGGGGGCTGTGGTGTCATTTGCGCTTGTGTGCGGGGGGGGCTCAAAGAGTTCGGCTTGAATGGCCTGGGTTGAGCTTGCTCCGGTGTCTGCAACACCCAATGCCGCGAACATGGCGCCGTTGCGGTGTGCCAAAGCTCCACCACTGACAACCACTTCGCCTTCATTTTGCATGCGGTCAAAAGCCTGACGAATCAGCGCGAGCGCCATCAACTGAACCATGCCGGTTGAGCCGCGCACCAGGGCGGCGCGCTCCATGAACTCGCATCGGATTTTGACGTTGCCAGGCACCAGGCGGTTGTCTTGTACCCGCTGCACCAGCGCCTTGACCGCAACACACAGGTCTACAGAGCCGAACGGGCTGGCGTGTTTGCCCAGCTCCTGCGTCATTTTTGCCAACTCAAGCTGTTGTTCGCGTTTGGAGATGACTGCCAGCACGGCCGGGCTCATGGTCGCCTGGCGACGACGCGCCAGTGCCAAACCTGCATAGGTACCAAAAGCCTGCAGCATGAGCGTCTGGCCATGGATGTGCTGGCTCAACTCGTCGGGCACGCTCGCAACCAGAATGCCCAGGCAGTTGCGGGCTGAAATCAAGGGGATCAGCACCAGTTCGTCGGACGACAGAATATTCAGCAGGCCAATGGCACCGCGGGCATTGCGCCCGGTAAAGGTCACCTTGCGGGCGCTGACGCAGTTCTCCAGAAAAGCTTCCCGTGTCACGTCGTAGGACAGCAGCGCCGCAGCCTGGTGGCGCTCATTCATGGACACCGGCACCAGCAACTGCTGGTGACTGCGCAACAGCATGACCACGCTGTCTTCCAGTTGTAACAAAGCGCTGGCGTATCGACGCAACTGCGTTAACGTCGCGTCGTTGCTGGCCTGGGCAATCAGGGTCATTGCCATCTCATTGAGCACACTGCGGTCAATCACCGACTGCACCATTTGCGCCTGCAGCGCGTCAACCGGTAGCACCGTCGCCGCAGGCAACGGGCTTGCGGCAACCTCGGCTTCCGAGATGTCAAGCCCGAGGTCTCTGGCGACTTGCGCGAGCTGGCGCGCCGCACTTTGCGCCACGGCCAGCAGGTCAGCCGCCGTCAGCGCCTGTGCGCAGAGAAATCCGTCAAGGGCTGAAGGCTCATCAAGCGGCATAGCGGCGAGTCGGTGCGCCAGATGCAGCAACTGGGTCAAAGCGTGGGCTTCACCCAGATGCCTGACGTCTTCATGGTGCTGCTGCACGCTTTGCACCAGGTGTTCGCTCAAACGCCAGTGCCCGAGCAACCACGCGCCAGCCTCTGCATGTGAGATGGACAGGTCGTGCTGCTCTCTTGCGCACAGGGCGTCATCGTCACGCACGTGGAACAGCGGTTGGGCCTGCTGCGGCGCGGCGGCCAGCAGTGCCAGGCGGCCAATGTCGTGCAACAGGCCGGCCAGGTAGGCCTCTTCGGCGTGTGCGTAATCCAGCCTGGGCGCAAGCTCCCTTGCAATCAGGGCGACACTCAGGCTGTGTTTCCAGAAGGCACGCAATTCATTGGCCCCTGCTTGCTGGAACCCGTTGAATGTCTGAACCACTGTTTCACTGATCACCAGCACCTTGATCAGTGCCGTACCCAGTCTGCCGCAGGCCTGCAGCAGCGTGAGCGGATTTGCATCTGCGCTATGGTAGGCGGCGCTGTGTGCCACATTCAACACCTTGGCTGACAGTGCGGGGTCGTTGGCAATCAGGTCGGCCAATTCGTAAATGCCGGCGTCGTCGGACTGGCACAGGCTGAGCAAGCTGAGCAGTGTTTGTGGTGGGCTGGGTAGCCTGGCCACTAACAGGCGGTTGCGGATGTCTTCGTTGGTGTTCACGATGGGCCTTTCTGAGCCCCCATCAAGGGATTCCTGACGCTCCCATGGGTTGACCACATTTTCGGACGGGTTTTGGCGTCTGTCGAGATGCGGTACAGTAATAACTGTAACAGTTGTTAACCAGGGAATTACATGAGTCTAGTTTGGCGTGCTCAGTTCAGTGTCGGCAATGATCTGATTGATTCAGATCATCAGTACCTGCTTGAAATCATCAACAAGGCAGAAGTTTGTCTCAAGGCGGCTAATCCGGTTGAGTTGGCCGCTTTGCTCGACGAGTTGGGTGAGTACGCCAAATCGCATTTTGAGCGTGAGGAATTGCTGGCCAAGGCGGTTGGGTATCCCAAGGCCGATCATCTTCACCTGTCACACAACCAGTTGGCAGACCAGATGATCAAGTTTCGCAAAAAACTCGGTGATACCTGGACGCAGGAAAGTGTGTCGACGTTCTCAGCCATCTTGCGGGACTGGCTGATCAACCATGTCATCAAGGAGGACATGCTGTTGAAACCTTATCTGACCAAGCACTCCCCACGTTTCGATCCACGGTAGACAGGATCGGCACGGTCTGGTCACTTGATTGACACCAAGTGTGAAAGGGCTGTGACAGACTCCCGGCCTTCTTTGTTTTTGAGCCGCATCGCGTTCGTTGGATATGCAAAAAATCGTCAGTCAAATCGCCCATGAACTACGGGTCAGGGACAGCCAGGTGTTGGCGGCCGTTGAGCTGCTTGACGGTGGCGCCACGGTGCCTTTCATTGCCCGCTACCGCAAGGAGGTCACTGGTGGCCTGGACGACATCCAACTGCGTGAACTGGAAGCGCGCCTGAGCTACCTGCGCGAGTTGCGTGACCGCCTGGCCGCTGTCAAAAAGGCCATCGACGAGCAGGGCAAGCTCACGCCCCAGTTGCTGGCGGCCTTGCACGCCTGCGTCACCAAACAGGAGCTGGAAGACCTGTACCTGCCGTTCAAGCTGAAACGCCGAACCAAAGGCCAGTTGGCTCGTGAGGCGGGCCTGGAGCCGCTGGCCGATGCCTTGTTTGCCAACCCGGCATTGGTGCCGGCCGACGAGGCACAGGCTTATGTGATCCCGATGCGTCCGGTGGTGGAGGGCGAAGACAAACAACCCGATTTTTCAACCGTACAAGCGGTGCTGGACGGTGTGCGCGATTTGCTCAGTGAACGTTGGGCCGAAACACCCGCACTCGTGCAAGACCTGCGGGAATGGCTTTGGGCGGAAGGTTTGCTGCAATCCAAGCTGATGGATGGCAAGGTCGAAAACAACGCCGACGTGGCCAAGTTCCGGGACTATTTTGATTACGACGAGCCGATCAACCGTGTGCCATCACACCGGGCATTGGCGGTGTTTCGCGGGCGTAGCCTGGAGATTCTGGATGCCAGGCTGATGCTGCCAGAGCCGGCCGTCGGCACAGTTGACAAATTTATAACGAATCAGCCTACAGCCCATGCAGAGCAAGCGCAGGCAGCTACCAAATCAAAAGCGACACCGGCTGTCTCACTGGCCGAAGGGCGCATTGCCCTGAAATTGGGTTGGCGCCACCAGAGCCGCCCGGCGGACGATTTGATCCGTAAATGTGTCGCCTGGACCTGGCGCGTCAAGCTGAGTCTGTCGACCGAGCGTGACCTCTTTGCCCGGCTGCGCGAAGAGGCTGAAAAGGTGGCCATCAAGGTGTTTGCCGACAACCTGCGCGACCTGCTGCTGGCCGCACCCGCCGGCCCACGTGTGGTGCTCGGGCTGGACCCCGGCATCCGCACCGGCGTGAAAGTGGCGGTGGTGGACGCCACCGGGAAGCTGGTCGACACCAGCACGGTGTACCCGCATGAGCCGCGCAAAGACTGGGAGGGTTCCCTGCACATCCTGGGCAAACTCTGTGAAAAACATGGCGTGAACCTGATTGCCATCGGCAACGGCACCGCCAGCCGCGAAACCGATAAACTCGCCGCCGATTTGATAAAAATGATGGCTAAACAGGCTGTAGGCCATGCATATAAAGCGAATATAGCTATTGAAAAAGTGGTGGTGTCGGAGGCTGGTGCGTCGGTTTACTCGGCCAGCGAATTTGCCAGCCAGGAAATGCCCGACGTCGATGTGAGCCTGCGTGGCGCCGCCAGCATTGCGCGGCGTCTGCAAGACCCGTTGGCTGAACTGGTCAAGATCGACCCAAAAAGCATTGGCGTGGGCCAGTACCAGCACGACGTGAACCAGAGCGAGCTGGCCAAAACCCTGGATGCCGTGGTGGAGGACTGTGTGAACTCGGTGGGGGTCGATCTGAACATGGCGAGTGTTCCCTTGCTCAGCCGCGTCTCGGGTTTGTCTGGCAGCGTTGCCAAGGCCGTGGTGCGCTGGCGCGAGGCCAATGGAGCTTTCGCCAGCCGCCAGGACTTGTTGAAAGTCAGCGGTCTGGGTGCCAAGACCTTTGAGCAAAGCGCCGGCTTTTTGCGCATTCGCGGAGGTGCCAACCCGCTTGACATGACCGGTGTGCACCCCGAAACCTATGCGGTGGTGGAACAGATCATGGCCAAAACTGGCAAGCCGGTGGCTGACCTGATGGGTCGCGCAGACATGCTTAAAACCCTGCGCCCCGAGCTGTTTGCCAACGAAAAATTTGGCGTGATCACCGTCAAGGACATCCTGGGTGAGTTGGAAAAGCCGGGCCGCGATCCACGGCCCGACTTCAAGGTGGCGCGCTTCAACGATGGTGTGGAGGAAATCCGTGACCTGAAAGAGGGCATGGTGCTGGAGGGTACGGTCAGCAACGTGGCCGCCTTTGGCGCGTTCATTGACCTGGGCGTGCACCAGGATGGGCTGGTCCACGTGAGCCAACTCAGTCACAAGTTTGTCACTGACGCACGCGAAGTGGTCAAAACCGGTGATATCGTGAAAGTGCAGGTGGTGGAGGTGGACGTGGCGCGCAAGCGCATCGCGCTCACCATGAAACTTGGCGCCGCACCAGCCCGTAGCGCTGGTGACAACCGTTTTCAGGGTGCTAACCCGCAGCAACGTGCCCGCCCGGGTGGGCCCGGCCATGGTGGCGGCGCAGGCCATGGGGCGGGATCTGGCGCGCATGCGTCACAATCCACGGCCATGTCATCCGCATTTGCCAAACTGAAACGCCCCGGGAGTTAGCCAAGATGGATATGGCGACCCTGCTGACGCAGCGTTTTATCACCCCCAGTGTGCCGCGGGTGGTGGCGCTGTTGTTGACCGAACTGTCCGCCTCACAACCCGATTTGCGTCGTATTGCCCAGTTGCTGGGAACTGACCCGGCGCTCGCTGTGCGCTTGTTGCAGGCGGCAAATGCGCCGTTTTTCAAGCTGCCGGGTCAGATTCACAGTGTGGCGGAAGCGCTGGCCGTGCTGCGCCTTGGGCAGGTGCAGTCCATGGTCAGTCAGGCGGCCAGCCAAGCCAGTTTCAGAGCCATGCCGGGGCTGGACATGCAAAAGTTTTGGGCCAGCAGCGTGGACGCTGCGCGGGTGGCACGCTCGCTGGCTGGGTTGCTGCGGCTGAACCAGCAGGCTGCCTACACCAGCGGCTTGATACATGCAGTGGGGGAACTGGCAATGCGCCTGGCGCTGCCCGAGGCACTGGCGCTGGATGCCCGTAGTGGGCCGCTGGACTTGAAGCGAGGCCGTGCCGAGCGGGCGGCGTTCGGGTTTTGCCACACCCAGGTCAGCGCAGGACTGGTGGCGCAGTGGCATTTTCCGCAGGTCATCGTGGATGCCCTGAGCTTCGCCCATGCACCGTTTGACAATGACGCCTATGAGCCGCTTGCCGGCGTGATGCATCTGGCCATCTGGCGTGCCCGCGCGCGCCAGATGGGACTTGCACCCAATGGGCTGGCGGTGACTTTTCCGGCTGCCGTGGGTGAGGTGCTGGGTCTGGACATCGACATGGTGTTGCAGCAAGACCCGACCGACTGGTCGCGCCAGGTGCCGGGTAAGACGTTTGCCGACCTCGCCGCTTAGCCAGGGGTGACGTGAAGCCGGGCATCCTGACTCCGGCGCAGTTGGGTGTGTTGCTGGGGTCTGCCCTGCAGATCAACCAGGTGCTGTTATGGCCCCTCGGATTTTATATGGCATTTCTGCCCATAGGTCTTTTATTATTTGGCGTATTAGCTATATTTAAGATAGTAGATGGTGGCCGCTTTCTTTTGCTCCTCCTGGCTTTCTCGGCGCTTGCGTTTGGTTTCACGGGCATGCGCGCCAGCGCGTTCATCAGCCAGTCGCTGGCACCCGAGCTGGAGGGGCGCAATCTGGCGGTGAGCGGTGTGGTGGCCTCCTTGCCGCAGCCCGATGAGGTCGGCCTGCGCTTTCGTTTTGATGTGGAAGCGGCTCAGCTTGATGGCCACGATGTGCGTCTGCCCAAACGGCTGGAACTGGCCTGGTACCGCGGTGTGTTCGCACGCGGAGACGGGGCCGGAGAGCTGGCTGGTGAGTTGCAGCGGGTGCCCGCAGCACTGCTGGCGGGTCAGCGCTGGCAGTTCACGGTGCGCCTGAAAGCTCCGCATGGTGCCATCAACCCGCACGGGTTTGACTACGAGTTGTGGCAGTGGGAACAGGGTGTCCAGGCCACTGGTTATGTGCGCGCTGGCCCCAAAGACCCGGCGCCCACAAACTTGGGCATGAGCTGGCGGTATCCGATTGCATCGGCACGTGGGCATTTGCGCGAACGCATCTATTCGCATGTGACCGATCCCGGCGCTGCCGGTTTGATCGCGGCGTTGGTGGTGGGGGATCAGGGTGCCATTGAACGTGCGGACTGGGACGTGTTCCGGGCGACTGGCGTGGCACATTTGATGAGTATTTCGGGGCTGCATGTCACCATGTTTGCCTGGGGCGCGGCGCTGCTGGTGGGTTGGCTGTGGCGCCGATCCAGCTGGCTTTGCCTGCGCGTGAGCGCGCCCGGTGCGGCGTTGCTTGGTGGCATGGTGCTGGCGCTGGGTTATGCGCTGTTCAGCGGCTGGGGTGTGCCAGCACAGCGCACCGTGTGGATGTTGGCCACTGTCGGCGGCTTGCGGCTACTGGGCGTGCGCTGGCCCTGGCCGCAGGTTTGGCTGCTGGCCTGTGCGGTGGTGGTGCTGGCTGACCCTTGGGCGCTGTTGCAGGCAGGTTTTTGGTTGAGTTTTGTCGCCGTTGGTGTGCTGTTTGCCACAGATTCAGAAATGTTCAAGAACAGCAAGGCAAAGGCGCAAGGCCGATTGCTTGCCATTTTTCGGGAGCAAGGGGTCATCACACTGGCGCTCACACCGTTGACCCTGCTGTTGTTTGGACAGGTGTCGCTGGTGGGGTTGCTGGCCAATGCTCTGGCGATTCCGTGGGTCACCTTGCTGGTTACACCGCTGGCCATGTTAGGGACGCTGTGGCCCGTGTTGTGGGGTTTGGCGGCAGGGGCCATTGACGCACTGGGCTGGTTTCTGGCCTGGCTGGCAGCGTGGCCCTGGGCCACCGTGTCGACGGCGCAGGCACCTCTGTGGGCCGGCTCCGCAGGTGTGTTGGGCGGTGTCTTGCTTGCCATGCGTTGGCCCGTGTATTGGCGCCTGATGGGCGTGCCGCTGCTTTTGCCGCTGCTTTTTTGGCAGGTGCCGCAGCCAGTAACGGGCCAATTTGAATTGCTGGCGGTAGACATTGGGCAAGGCAACGCAGTGTTGCTGCGTACCGCCAGCCATTCCTTGCTGTTTGATGCAGGCCCACGCTTCAGCAGTGAAAGTGATGCTGGCAACCGGGTGCTGGTGCCACTCTTGCGTGCCCTTGACGTGCCGCTTGACATGCTGGTGCTCAGTCACAGCGACAGTGACCACACCGGTGGTGCCCAATCCGTGCTGACCATGCAGCCCCGGGCGACCTTGCTCAGTTCGATTGAGTCGGAACATCCGCTGCAAGCCCTGCACAGTGCGACCCGCTGCAGCGCCGGTCAGCACTGGCAGTGGGATAGTGTCAGTTTTGAAGTGTTGCACCCGCTTGCCAGTGATTACGACGGCCGTCACAAAACCAACCACATGAGTTGCACCCTGCGCATTTCCAACGGCACGCGAACCGTCTTGCTGGCAGGTGACATCGAACAGGCCCAAGAGGCGCAGTTGGTGGCTTCCGGCGCTGACCTGCGTGCCGATGTGCTTCTGGTGCCCCACCACGGCAGCAAAACCTCCAGCAGCGCAGCTTTTCTGGATGCGGTGCAGCCCCGCTTTGCGCTGGTGCAGGCTGGCTACAGAAACCGATTTGGTCACCCAGCAAGCCCTGTTTTGGTGCGCTACAGCGAGCGTCATGTGAAGGTGGTGGATACGCCCCGTTGTGGTGCGGCTACATGGCAATCATGGCAGCCGGATGTGGTGCGCTGCGAGCGCGAGGAGCAGCAGAGGTATTGGCATCACCGGGTGCCATGACGTCTGAATGCCGACTTCAGGGTTCAGGGTTCAAAATACCCGATTCAAACTTCCTTTCCCCCACTCTATCCCCCCGCCCTTTCCCGCCCCGCCGGGCGGGAAAGGGAGCTAACAGCCGTATTTGGCCTTGTTTTTTAAGGGAGGACGTACCACGCCTCGGCCAGTTGGGCAGTGCGGGTTGCGACCTGATTCGCTCTCTTCTTCCGCTTGCCAACGCGCTTGCCGTTGTGTCTCAATCACGCATGAACCCACAATGCCCCGTTACCGGCACGCCATGAACTCAGACCGTAAAAACACAAGGCCAAATACGGTTGTTGGCCCCCCTTTCCGCCCCGGCGGGAGTGGAAAGGGGTTGGGGGATAGGGGGGGATCAACGATAAAAAATTGAATTGCAAAATCCCCCAACCGTGAACTCAAATAGTCTGTCAATTCGGCCGTTAAACCCGTCAGGCTA
>CAISLL010000274.1 GCA_903886165.1 uncultured beta proteobacterium
AGGCAAGCATCCATGCGTTTTGCGGCAAACGAGCAAACACTCTCCCGGCTGCACCTGATCGGCACCCTGTCGATCGTCCTGCTGCTGACAGTCGCGCTGGGCGGCTATTTTTCGTGGCAAGCCGAACAGACGCACCACGAATCATTGGAGCGTGTGGCGCAAACCGTGCAAGCCCAGCAACACGCCCGGCTCAAGTCCGAACTGGACTCGGCCGTGAACCTTGTGCATTTCACCCGTTCCAGCTCCGACGAGGTGTTGCGAAAGCGCCTGCGCGAGCAGGTCGACATGGCCATAAATCTGGCGCAGGCCATCCACACCCAGGCGTCCCCCGGCAGAAGCGCGGACGACGTCAAGCGCCTGATCTTGGAAGCCTTGCGCCCAGCCCGATTTTTTGAAGGCCGCGGTTACTACTTTGTGACCAACATGCAGGGTCGTGTTGTGTTGTTGCCAACCACCCCGAAGCGCGAAGGCGACTCCCTGATGGACATCCGGGACGACAACGGCCACCCGATCATGCGCGGTCTGATTGATGCCGCCCGCAAACCCGATGGCCAGGGTTTTTCACGCTACCGCTGGTACCCGCCTGACAACCCAAACCTCATGGCCGACAAGCTGGCGTACGTGCGCCACTTTGCCCCGTACGGATGGCTCATCGGCGCCGGGGACTATCCCACGGCATGGGAGCAAGCACAAAAAGCCGATGTGCTGGCACGGCTACAGGGGTTCAAATTTGGACAAAGCGGCTACATCGGCGTGCTTGACCGGCGTGGTCACTCACTGCTGTCGCCATCCGATACAAGGCTTGAAGGCCAGCATTACAAAGACATGCCGCACGCCCAGAGCACAGCCGTGGCGCAATTGCTGGCCGAAGCCCAGGCCGGCGGGGGCCTTGTCCACTACACCTGGCCTGACCAGGCAAGCGGCATCACCATGAACAAGACAGCCCTGGTGCGACTCGTGGAGCCCTGGGGGTGGGTGATGCTGGCGACCATGCAGAACGACGAGATTCTTCAGGCGGTGCAACACGACCAGGCACAGCATTTTCCCGGCGCCCATCAACGCTGGCGGGACATGCTGTTGCCACTGCTGCTGGCGCTGGCATTGGGTACCGCCGGATCATGGGCCTTTGCCAGATGGATGCGCACGCTGCTGAACAACTATCGCGCAGAGCTGCTGGCCAAAAATCAGGCAGTCGCAGAAAGCGAGTCCCTGTTTCATGCCGTGTTTGACAATGCAGCCGTCGGCCTTGCAAAGGTGGCACCTGACGGCCGGTTCTTGCTGATCAACCGACCGTTCTGCAAACTCATTGGATACAGCCACGACGAAGTGCTGGCGGGTGGCTTGACTTTCCAGAAAATCACCGTGCCTGAAGATTTGCCGACCGACATGGCCCATGTGCAACGCCTTCTCGATGGCCTGGAAGACGACTACCAGTTGGAAAAACGCTATCTTCACAAAGACGGCCATACGGTATGGATCAACCTGGCGGTGCACCTGGTGCGCGATGTATCGGGCGCACCGCGCTACTTCATCTCCGCCGTCAATGACATCACCGACCGCAAGCAGGCCGAACAGGCGCAGCAACTCGCCGCCAGCGTGTTCAGCCATGCGCGTGAAGGCATCATGATCACCGAGGTGGACGGCAGCATCATCAATGTCAATGCTGCCTTTACCCGCATCACCGGTTACAGCCACGCCGAAGTGATTGGCAAGAACCCGCGCCTGCTGGAGTCGGGGCGGCACAGCCCGGCCTATTACGCTGTCATGTGGCAAAACATCAACACTGTGGGCCATTGGTATGGCGAGATCTGGAACCGGCGCAAGAACGGCGAAATCTATGCAGAGATGCAAACCATCAGCGCCGTGCGTGACCCGCGGGGCGAGATCAAGCACTTTGTGTCAATCTTCACCGACATCACGTCCATCAAGGAGCACGAACAACAACTTGAGCGGCTGGCGCACTTTGACGCGCTCACCGGTCTGCCCAACCGGGTACTTCTGGCCGATCGTCTTAGTCAGGCCATGCACAACGTGCAGCGCCACACGCAGTTTCTTGCAGTGGTCTGCCTTGACCTGGACGGTTTCAAGGAAGTCAACGATAGCCACGGCCATGACGCGGGCGACCAGCTGCTGATGGCCGTGGCCACACGCATGTCGCACTGCCTGCACGAGGGAGACACGCTGGCGCGCATCGGTGGTGACGAGTTTGTGGTAGTTCTGGTCGACTTGCCCGACTCTGCGGCCTGTGCCCCGCTGCTGAACCGCCTGCTGGCAGCAGCCCATGCGCCGCTGCAGCTCGCCGGCAAGACCCTGCAGGTCTCAGCCAGCCAGGGGGTCACGTTTTACCCGCAAGCCGACGACATCAATGCTGACCAGTTGCAGCGACAGGCCAATCAGGCCATGTACCAGGCCAAGCTGTCCGGTAAAAACCGTTACCGTGTGTTCGATGCCGAGCAGGACCGCATCGTACGCGGCCATCATGAAAACCTGGCGCGTATCCACCAGGCCATGACACACCGTGAACTGCTGCTGCACTACCAACCCAAAGTCAACATGCGCACCGGCAAGGTTGTGGGTGCCGAAGCCCTGATCCGCTGGCAGCATCCCCAGCACGGCCTGCTGGCGCCATCCATGTTTTTGCCGGTGATTGAAAACCACCCGCTGGCCGAGGCAGTGGGCGAATGGGTGATGCACACCGCGCTGACCCAGATGCAAGCCTGGCACGCAGCGGGCCTTGTCATCCCGGTCAGTGTCAACGTGGGGGCACGCCAGTTGCAGCAGCGCGATTTTGTGACGCGCCTGCAGGGCATTCTTGCTGCGCACCCGGACATTGACCCCGCGTACCTGGAGCTGGAGGTGCTGGAAACCAGCGCGCTCGAAGACATTGCCGGGGTCTCGGCGGTGATCGAGCAGTGCCGCCAGATCGGCGTCTTGTTTGCACTGGATGACTTTGGCACCGGTTACTCATCACTCACCTACCTGAAACGCCTGCCGGTGACGCTGTTCAAGATTGACCAGAGTTTTGTGCGCGACATGCTCAACGACCCGGATGACCTGGCCATCCTGCAAGGTGTCATTGGCCTGGCCCGTGCCTTCAAGCGCGGGCTGATGGCCGAGGGTGTTGAAGAGGTCGAGCAGGGCGAAATGCTGCTGCACCTGGGCTGCGAGCTGGCGCAGGGGCACGGCATTGCCTGCCCCATGCCAGGGCCTGAGGTGCCCACCTGGGCCCGGCACTGGCAGCCCGACACCGCCTGGACCGGGGCACGCTGATGCCAGCCCACGCCGTGGTCGACTGGGGCATCCTTGCCATCTTTCTCATGGTCTACCTGGGCATGGTGCTGGGCGGCCTGCCGCGCCTGAAGCTGGACCGTTCAGGTGTTGCGCTGCTGGGTGCGATTGCTGTCATTGGCCTGGGCGGCATGAGCACCGAACAGGCGGCGCGCGCGATCGACTTGCCCACGGTGCTGCTGCTGTTTTCGTTCATGGTGGTGTCAGCGCAGATGCGTCTCGGTGGTTTTTACACCGCGGTCACGATCCGAGTGGCGGCGCTGCCGCTCGGGCGCAATGCCTTGCTAGGCGCAATTATTGGCATAGCCGGAGCTCTGTCGGCAGTATTTTCCAACGACATCATCTGTTTGGCCATGACCCCGGTGGTGGCGCAACTGTGTCGGCAGCGCCGCCTTGACCCGGTGCCTTTTTTACTTGGGCTGGCCTGCGCCGCCAACATCGGCTCGGCTGCCACCCTGATCGGCAACCCGCAAAACATGCTGATTGGTTCGGTGCTGCACCTGCCCTTTGGCGCTTATGTGCGCCAGGCCCTACCACCCGTGCTGTTAAGCCTGTTGCTTTTGTGGGCCTGGCTGGTCTGGGGCCCGGGTGCACGCGCACAGGCCTGCGCAGACGTGCGGGCGGATGCTGCGCCTGATGCGCCCACCGGTACACCCATGCCAGACGCTTGCGGCCCGCTGCAAGCCCCACCATTTGATGGCTGGCAAACCACCAAGGGCCTGATGGTGGCGACGGCCCTGCTGCTGGTGTTCCTGTTCACCGATTGGCCGCGCGAAGTGGCAGCGCTGGTGGGCGCAGGTGTGTTGCTGTTGAGTCGACGCCTGCATTCATCCCACGTGATGGGGTTTGTTGACTGGCAACTGCTGGTGCTGTTCATGGGCCTGTTTGTGGTCAACCATGCATTGGAGTCAACCGGACTGGCGGTACAGGCTGTCGCCCTGCTGGGCGCACTTGGTGTGCGTCTGGCAGACACCGGCCCGCTGTTTGTGGCTGGTGTCGGGCTGTCCAACCTGGTCTCGAATGTGCCGGCGGTGATGCTGCTTTTGCCGCACCTCAGTGGCAATGAGGCAGGTGTCACCCTTGCACTGGTCAGCACCCTGGCCGGCAACCTGCTGCTGATCGGCTCGATTGCCAATCTGATCGTGGTGGACCTCGCACAAAAGTCCGGCATCACGATCGACTGGCGCATGCACGTGCGCGTGGGTGCCCCAGTCACGATGCTGACTTTGGCGGTAGTGTGGGCCTGGCGCGCATGACGATGGACCATTGTCAGATAATCGAACCATGTCCATTCCTGCCAATCCCTGACCCATGCCAATGCCATGAGCCTCAACGCGGACATTTTTCCCTGGAGCAGCACCTTTGCCACCGGCATTGAAGCAATAGACGCGCAGCACCAGAACCTGGTCGAACTGCTCAACAAGCTCGCCCGGCACATGGCCGCCGAAGCTGAAGAGTTGACCATATACACCGTCTTTGACGAACTCACCGACTACGCACTTCACCATTTCCAGACCGAGGAAGGCATCTGGCGCCGGCACCTCGGCGCCGACGATGCCGACACCCTGGCGCACCAGCAATCGCACCACGACTTCGTGGCTGAAGTTGTGCGCATGCGCGGCGTTGCCAGCAACGTACATGCAAGCGAAACTGTCGATCAGGTGATTTCCTACCTGACGCGCTGGCTCTCGTTCCATATCCTTGAAGACGACACCCGCATGGCGATCATTGTGCGTGGCCTGCATCGTGGCCTGAGCCTGGCGCAAGCCAAGGAAGCCGCCGCAGGCGAGATGAACAGCGCCGCGCACGTGCTGATCACCGCGGTGCTGACCATGTATGACAGCCTCTCCAGCCGCACGCTGGCCTTGCTGCGCGAACTCAGCCAGCGCCGGCGCATGGAAGAAAAGTTGCGCTTGGCCAGCAACATCATCGAAAGCTCCGCCGACGGCATCTTCATCACCAACCTGCAAGGACTGATCACCGATGTCAACCCGGCGTTTTGTCGGCACGTGCAAGGCGGCCGCGAGGCACTGCTGGGCCAGCCAATCACAGCCGTCATGCCCAGCCTGTTTGATTCAAAACCGGGGCAGCAAGTCTGGGCCCTGGCCGCACAAGCCGGTCACTGGTCGGGTGAGTTGTCAAACCGCAGGCCGGGTGGGGACTTTGAATCGGTCTGGCTGACGCTCTCCACGGTCAAGGACGCGGCGGAACACACCCTGCACTTTGTCGGCATGCTGTCATCCATTTCCCAGCTGGTCGAACGCAACCATGCGCTTGAATCAGCCGCCAACCACGATGCCCTGACCGGCCTGCCGAACCGGCGCTTGCTGCAAGACCGACTGGCCCAGGCCATGGAGCGCAGCAAACGTGACGGCACGCTGCTGGCCGTGTGTTTCCTGGACCTGGACCAGTTCAAGCCGGTCAATGACCGCTTGGGCCACGCGGTTGGAGACCAGGTCTTGTGTGCCGTGGCTCAGCGCATCGCGCTGGCACTGCGTGGTGCCGACACGGTTGCCCGCATTGGTGGCGATGAATTTGTGCTGCTGCTGGGTGACCTGGCCCAACCCGAGGAGGCCAGGCAACTGCTGGAACGCTTGCTGCTCGGCGTGGTGCAGCCGATTGCGTTCGACGGCCATCAATTGCAGGTGAGCGCCAGCATGGGCGCCACCCTGTACCCAACCGATCCCGCAGACGCGACGGAGTTGCTGCGGCATGCCGATCAGATGCTGTACCTGGCCAAGGCCGACGGCAGGGCCTGCCTGCGCATATTCGGTGAGGTTTGAGCCCGTTTAGCGGGTAGCAGCCTTGCCCGCACTGCCAAGTCGCTTGCCATGTGGCAGCTCATGCAGCCTGGTGAACATCTCCAGGCAATAACCGTCAATTTTCAGGCACTTGTTGATTTCGTCCACCGGCAGTGGGCCCGACACCACCACGATGTTGTTGGCGTGCTCGAGCGCGCCGCTGGTCCGCAGGCGCCGACGGGTGTTGTTGGCCCAGGAATGGATGCGTGGCGGGCTGCCATGCTCCCGCAAGGCACCGGTACGGGCATCAAAGGCAATTGCCACGTTGTCGGTTTTCAAGCGCAGTCGGTGCTGCCCAGTGACCTTGCTGGCCGGTGCACTGAGGTCATACAAGTGGTAGTTGCCTTCTTTGAGCTGGTATTGCAGTGTCATGGGGTTACCTCTTCACATCTTCATGAGGCCCGATTTTGCAAGACGCCATGGAGGGCAAAGGCCAAAAAAAAGGGGTTGAAAGCGAAATTTTTTGCCAATTCCCGGGTAAACCCCCATGAATTGAATAAGCGAACAAGCCGTAAAACCATCCCGCAGGTCCAGGCGCACTGCATCCGGACACGGTTAGGCCTGCGGGCCGGGGCTGAACGCCGGGAACACCAAGGTGATCGCCGTGCCCTGGTCAGGCGCACTGACAACCTCCACACTGCCGTGGTGAAGCGCCATGATCTCTTTCACAATGCTCATGCCGAGCCCGGTGCCGGACACCTTGCCAGAGGTATCGGCACGGTAAAAGCGCTCGCCCACCCGTTCGGCTTGCGCCGGGGTCATGCCGATGCCCTGGTCGGTGATGCGCACGCCCACCCGGCCCGGCCGCACCTCAATGGCAATTTGCACGGGACTGTCTGACGCTGAGTATTTGTAGGCATTCGACAGCACATTAAGAATGGCCATTTGCGCCTTTGTCTGGTCAGCGCGAATGGCAAGTGCACCGGCAGGCATGTCCAGCACCGGCACTGCGCGCTTTTGGGATGGCTTGAAGCCCTGCACCACCTCGTGCACCAGGTTTTGCACAGGCAAAGCCTCAAAATGAAAATCCTTGCCCCGGCGCGCCTCAATGCGGGCCAGGTCCAGCAGCTCATTGAGGATCGAGGCCATTAGGCCAGACTGCCGGTAAATGATTTCCAGCAGTTCCTGGCGCTCATTTTTACCCAATGACTGCGTCATCAACACCTCGGCAAACCCATACACACTGGCCATGGGGGTGCGCAATTCGTGCGCCGCGGTTGACAAAAACTCGCTTTTCATGCGGTCCACCTCACTCTCATGGGTGATGTCACGCAGGTACAAAATTTGCGACACACTTTGTTCTTTTGACTCCCGCAATGACACAGCCACCACCCGCTGCTCAGTGTTGGCGAGCGCGCCTGCTGCCACCAATTCAATCACCTGGGGGTGCTCACTGCCGGCGTCTGCCTGGTTGCTGTCGCGCAAGGCAGCCAGCCCGCGAAAACACGCCTCTGGTGAACACAAATCCCGCATGCGCTGTGAAAACCCCGCCTCATCCAGACCAAGCACCTCGGCGTGGGTCAAGCCAGTCATCTTGCTGAACGCTGGGCTCACATACTTGACCAGATGCGCCTCATCAAACGACACAAAACCGTCCGGACTCAGCGCAAAAATGGCATCAAGTTGTGCGCTGTGCCCACTTAGCAGCACCTCTGCGGCCTTGCGCTCACTGATGTCCAAAAAGCTGCCCACCATGCGCAGCGGTGCCCCATGGGCATCACGCTCCACCACATCGCCCCGGTCCAGCACCCACACCACTTGGTTGTCGCGCAGACGCATGCGGTGCTCGCTCTGGTAACGCCCCTTGCCAGCCAGACAATCCTGCAGTTTTTGCATCACACCCGCCTTGTCGTCGGCATGCAGCAGGGCGGCAAATTCTTCCAGCGGGTGCCTTATGTGGTCATCGTCCAGCCCGGTGATCTGGCACCACTGTCGGTTGTGGGTGACGATGCCGGTGGGAATGTCCCAGTCCCACACCCCTTCACCGGTGGCGTCCAACACATAACGCAAGCGGCGCTCACTTTCCTCCAGCTTTTTTTGCATCCGCTTGAGCTCGGACACATCGTTGGCAATCACCAAAATCTGCTTTTTGCCTTTTGGCGTGGTCAGCGGAATCTTGATCGATTGGTAATACACGGTCTCGCCGGTCGCGCTGTCGGTGGACTCTTCCATGACCACCTGGGTATGGCCTTGCGACATGACCTGTCGCACGTTCTCCAGGTAAAAGGCCACTTGGTCGGCGTTCGGGTTGAAGGCCCCGTCGTCTTTCCCCACCAGCAATTCAGGCGTGGTGCCATACAGCTTGGCCAGAGCGCGGTTCCCCAGCAAAAATTTGCCGTCCCAATCCTTCATCAGGATGATGTTGGGGTTCTCGTCGATCACCGTGCGCAGCAGCGCATTGGCATCGTTCATATCGGTATTTGGCATACGTGCGGTGGCCGTGGGCTGATGTGCCGAGTTAAAAAATGCTGCCAAATTCATCGCCGGTCACGGTGTCCAAGAAATCGGCTTTGGCCTGTAGTTCAAGATCGCTGTCCGCAAAGCGCAGCGCAATCGCCTGAAACTCGTTGCCAAGGGCCAAAAACGCATCGACCACATCCGGGTCAAAGTGCCGGCCCCGGCCCAGCGCAATGATCCGGGTCGCCGCCTTGTGGCTCATGCCTGGTTTGTAGACACGCCGGGAAATCAAGGCATCGTACACATCGGCCACGGCCATCAGGCGTGCGGGCATTGGAATGGTGTTGCCCGCCAGACCCTGCGGGTAGCCGGAGCCGTCCCACTTTTCGTGGTGGCAATACACAATTTGTTTGGCAATTTCAAGAAACTCAATCGATTCACCCGCGGCAAACTGTGCGTGCTCCAACGCCTGCCAGCCCATCGTTGGGTGTGTTTTCATGATTTCAAACTCGTGTGGCTCGTAGCGTCCGGGTTTGAGCAAAATGCGGTCTGGAATGCCCACCTTGCCAATGTCGTGCAGTGGCGCACACTGAAACAGCATGTCGACCACGCGGGGTGTGAGCTGGCCTGAAAAGCGGGGGTGCGTGAGCAATTGGTTGCCCAGCGCGCGGATGTAGTTTTGTGTGCGGCGCAGGTGGTTGCCAGTGTCCACATCCCGCACCTCTGCCAGTGACGCCATGGCCAGAATACTGACTTGCTGCAACGCGGCCATTTCCCGCGCCCGTTTTGCCACCTCGTATTCAAGGTACTCGTTGTTGACGCGCATGGTGCGAACATAAGAGGCGTCCTTGAAATGCGCCCGGACCCGTGACAACAGTATCTCGGGGTTGATGGGGCGCGTGATGTAGTCCACCGCCCCTATCCGCATGCCCATTTCCTCGGTTTTTACCTCGGTCTTGCTGGTCAGGAAAATGATCGGGATGTGCTGCGTGTGGCAATTGGCCTTAAGCCGACGGCACACGGCAAACCCATTGACATCGGGCATCATGATGTCGAGCAAAATCAAATCGGGCTGCTCCTCAAGAGCAACCTGAAACGCTTTGCCACCCTGGGTCAGCGCCTTCACGGTGTAGTGTGCGTGCAGCAGGTTCGCCAGCAGCGACAAATTCGCTGGTGAGTCGTCCACAATCAAAATTGTCGGTTTGACAGATTGAAATAAATCCATACTTATTCCGGGTCCAGGTTAACGTGTGCGGCGATGGCAACTTCACGAAGTGTCACCAGTGCGTCAGAAAATTCAAAGCTCTGCACTTTTTGCTGGAGCACTGCAAACCCTGGGCCCAGGCCGGCGCGAAGCGCTTCCCCTTGTGACTGCACCAGCATGTCTGCCGCAGCGTCATTGCCCTGCAGCAAGTCAGCCAAATTGCGGCAGATGTCACGCAATTGCGCCAAATCAACCACGGTGCCAGGTGTTGCCAGCGCCGGCCGATCCGGCAAGGCCTGACGAATCTGCAGCGTCAGATGCTGCAGGTGTGCCAACAGGGGCGCGACCAAGCTCAGTGGCGCCATCAACGGCTGCCCCAAGGCGTTGACCCGACTCAAGGCGTCTTCAACCTCGGCGCTCAATTCGCTGCAGCGCACGGCCCCGATATTTGCCGCAACACCTTTGAGGCTATGCACCATGCGCTCTGCCTGGGCCCACTGTGCGGCGGCAAAGGCCGCTTCCAGTTCACCGGGGAAGCTGCTGGTGCTGCTTAAAAACCGCGCCAGCAAGCTGGTGTAAAGCACCTGGTTGCCAGCGCACAACATCAGGCCACGAGACACATCAATGCCGCGTATGCGCAACTCGCTGGTAGGCGTTGCCAACACTGGAAGGTGTTGCAGCGGGGCAAGGGCAGGGTCGGGCGCCGAGTGCAATACCGGCTTGCCCCACAGCGCCAGGCAGCCGAACAAGGCCTCGGGGTCAATCGGTTTGCACAGGTGGGCGTTCATGCCCTCGTTCAGGCACCGCATGGCCTCTTGGCCTGAGGCATGAGCGGTCAAGGCAATGATGGGAAGACTCTGAAACCGTGACTGCGCACGCAAAGCCAGTGTGGTTTGGTGGCCATCCATGACAGGCATTTGCAGGTCCATCAGCACCAGCGACCAGGGCAACGGGTTGGGTGCGTCTTGCAGCAGGTCCAACGCTTGCTGGCCGTTGTCAGCCACCGTCACGCGCACGCCCATTGACATCATCAGTTCGCGGGCAATCTGCTGGTTGATCGGGTTGTCTTCAACCAGCAGCACCGCCAAACCTTCCAATCCGTCTTTTCTCGCTCCTTGCAGGCGCACAGCCGGTGCAACAACCGGCTGCGGGCAAACAATGTCCGCCAGGGTGTCCCACAGGCGTGACTGGCTCACCGGTTTGTCCAGAAACGCCCGCGCACCCGCTTGTGTGCCAGCGCTGCGGGCTTCGTCGGCACCGTACGCGGTCACCATCACCACGCTGGGGTGGCGCGCCAATGACGTGTCCTGCACGATGCGCCGGGTCGCCTCAATGCCGTCGAGCCCTGGCATTTGCCAGTCCATCAGCACCAACTCGAACGGGTCTGAAAGCTCCGCCGCATGCAGCGCGCGCAGGCACTCCAAGCCACTGCTCGCCTCTTGCGGACGCAAGCCCAGGCTGATCAATTGCTCCGACAGAATTTGTCGCGCCGAGGCGCTGTCGTCCACCACCAGCACACGGGTGCCTTGTGCCAACGCATGTGGCATGTCTGCCTGTGTTTGCTGCGCCGCCAGCAACAGCCAGACCGTGAAGCTGAAGGTGCTCCCCACGCCCGGCTCAGACTGCACCACCATCTCGCCCCCCATCATTTCGACAAAACGTTTAGAGATGGCCAGACCCAGACCAGTGCCGCCGAAACGGCGCGTGGTGGAACTGTCGGCCTGACTGAATGAAGCAAACAAGCCCGCACATTGCGCTGCGGTCATGCCAATGCCGGTGTCAGCCACCGACACCTTCAACCTCACCCGGTCCGTGTCACGTTGCAACACGGCCAAGCTCAGCTTCACCTGCCCATGTTCGGTAAATTTGATGGCGTTGCTGCTCAGGTTGATCAGCACCTGCTTGAAGCGGGTGACATCACCCACCAGCGCCTGCGGCACATTCGGCGCCACATGCATCAAAAACTCAATATGCCGCTCTTGCGCCTTTTGCCCCACCAGCGTGCTGACACTGTCAAGCACGTTGTCGAGCCAAAACGGGGCCGACTCCAGCGACATCTTGTCGGCTTCAATTTTGGAGTAATCCAGGATGTCGTTGATGATGCCCAGCAGCGCCTTGCCCTCGGTGTGGATCTTTTGCACATAGTCTCGCTGTTTGGGGTCCAGCCCGGTTTTCAGCGCCAGATGCGACAAACCAATCACCGCGTTCATCGGAGTCCGAATTTCATGGCTCATGTTGGCCAAAAACTCGGACTTGGCGCGGGTGGCTTGTTCGGCCTGTTCTTTGGCTGCCTGGGTCAGCGCGTGTTGCGCCTGCAACTGTTGCGTTTGCTGCATAAGCTCTTCCTGTTGCACTTGCAACTCTTCTTCAGACTGCTGCAACTCGCGCGCCTGTGCTTGCGTCTGGGTCAGCAACTCACGTGTGAGCCGGTTGCGCTCCAGAATTTCAAGGCTCAACGCAGTCAGCGGCAGCAGTTCGGCCAGCAGCGCTTGGGCTCTTGCGTCAGGCGTGCCCACGCTGCACAACTCCAGCACGGCCAGCACCTGACCCGTGCCCACACTGATGATTGGCGTGATCGACACCGTGCGGGGTGCCGCATCCAGCAAGCCGCTGCGCAGGCGCAATTGCTCGGGCAACACGTCGGTGATGCACATTGGGTGGGCCTGGCGCGCGCACAGGCCCACCAGGCCTTCGTCCAGGGCAAACGCGGGCGCCACGGCCGCCAGGTCAGCCACCCCGGCACCGCCGGCCAGGGCGTAGTGCTGGCCTGGTGCGTCGTATACATACAGCAGGCCGGTCTGTGCACCCACCAGCGGCAGTAAATTGCTCACCAAGGTATTGGCAAAGGCATCTTTTTGCTCAATGGAGAGCACGCTGGCAATGAGGTCGGTGGCACTGGCTTTGACCCAGCGCAGCGTGCCCATCTCGCGCGCGGTCTGTTGCAGCACGGTGAGTGCACGGGCCATGTCGCCGACCTCATTGTGAAAATCGGTGTGCGGCACGGCCGCATCTAGCTGGCCTTGCGCCAGGCCCAGAATTCGCTCGCGCAGACGGCCCAGCGGGCGGCGAACTGAAGCCGCCAACAGCCACCCGACACCCAGGCCACCCAGCAGGCCGACCACCAGCAACTGAATGCTGACACGCTCGGTGTCTGCAGCAAATGCCTCTGCGTTTTGCCAGGCCTGCCGCGCGTGGTCCTCCTTGTGTTTGACCAGGTCATCCATCAAGCGGTCGCTTTCTGCAAAGATCGCCACGTGATTAGCCTGGAACAACAGCATGCCTGTGGCACCCGACTGGAAGTTCTTTTGCTCCAGTACCCGCCCCTCAATGTGCGCCACGCTTTGCAGGTAATTGGCCACCACCTCGCGGGTCGCAGCCAACTGGCGCTGCCCCAAAGGCGAAGGAAACAGGGCCGCGCTGCGCGCCAGGCTGGAGAGCAACTGTTCACGGGCCTTTGCCAGATCACGCTGCGCATTGTCACGCTCGCTCATGTTGGGAGCCAGCAGCATTTGCTGCAAGGCGCGCCCGACTTCCATCAAATGGATGTGGGCCTCTTTGGCTGCGGACATCCCCTGCAGCTTGAATTCGTACATGTCGCGCACCTGCGCCGCCTGCTGTCGGGCGCTGTAGATCGCCTGGCCGCCAATCAACAAGGTGATGGTCAACCACACACCAATGCCCCAAAACAACTTGCGTCCTAGCGAGAGTCGCTCAAAAAACAGCATGAAAGAAGTCATTGATCCACCCTCCATGGCCATTCAAACCAGCGCCGCAGGCCGGGTGTCAGGGGCGACCTGGTCAACCGGGCGGCGCGGCGTTTTGGCGATGTCAAAACCATCATGCAAGGTGGCGTAAGCAGGCAGACACAGGCGCACACAGGTGCCGGTGCCGGGGCTGCTGTCAAAGTCAAGTGTGCCGCGGTGCAACGCAATGATTTCCTTGACGATGCTCATGCCCAGGCCGGTGCCCAAAACCTTGCCCGAGGTGTCGGCGCGGTAAAAACGCTCACACACCCGCGCCACCTGCGCCGCCGTCATGCCCATGCCATGGTCAGTCACCTCCACACACACGCCCGACGCTTGGTCGTCGGTTTGTGTAGTCCAGGCCCTGACTTGCACGGCGCCGCCGTTGGGCGAGTATTTGTAGGCGTTGGAAATCACGTTCAGCAGTGCCTGGCGCAGCTTGCCGGCATCGGCCATCAGGTACAGGGGCTGGTTGGGCATGTCCAGCGCCGGCGCGGCACGCCCCGCTGGCAGCGCGTAAGTTTTGGCAATATCGGCCAGCAACTCCTGCAACTCCACCCGGGTGTAGCGAAAGTCCTTGTCGCGGCGGGCTTCAATGCGTGCCAGGTCGAGCAGCTCGTTGAGGATGTTGGTCATCAGCCTGGACTGCTGGTAAATGGTGGTCAAAAATTCATTGCGCGTGGGGGTGTCAAAGTCTTCGTGGACCAAAATTTCGGCATACCCAAAAATGCACGCCATGGGTGTGCGCAGCTCGTGCGCGGCGGTGGCCAAAAATTCGCTTTTCATGTGGTCCACCTCGGTCTCGTGGGTCACATCACGCAGGTAGAGAATTTGCGACACGGTGCTCGACTGGCTGCTGCGCAGGCCCAGTTGCAACACCCGCTTGCCATGGTGACTGAGCTCAATCTGTTCCTGCTTGTCAGACTTGCCGGCAGACACTTGCGCACGCAGCGCGGCCATGCCCAAAAATGGCGTCCCCGGTGTACAACGCTGCGCCAGCCAGACTGAAAAATCATGCTCGTCCATGCCTTCCAGTTGCTCCCGGCCCAGGCCGGTCATTTGGGCAAACGCCGGGTTGCTGTACTTGACACGCCGTTGCACATCAAACGACACAAAACCGTCCGGACTCAAGTCAAACACCGCATTGAGTTGCTCATTTCTGTCTGCAATCTGGCGCTGGGCCAACTGACGCAGGTCCATCTCACGGCGAATCTGACTCAAATAACGCGCCAGTGCCACCGCCAGCGCCAAAATCAGCAAACTCACCGCCGCCGCCTGTGCCCACAGGTGCTCCATGGCCAGGGTGTGGTTGGCCAGCACGGACTGGGTGCCCATGCCCGCAGACACCACCAGGTCATATCCAGGAATTTTTCTGTAGTAGAGCAGGCGTTCCACACTGTCTACTTGAGATCTTCGGGTGTAAGAGCCCTCCAGTTGGCCCTTGGCAATGTGCTCAAACATGGGCGCGCCCAGTGCCTGCGAGCCAAATTCTTCCTTGTTGTCCACCTTGCGCGCGCGCGCCGTGCCGTCCAGACCATACAGCGCCAGCATGCCCTGGCTGCCCAATTTGAGTTCACTGTAGAAGCGGGTGAAGTAGCCGGGGTCGATCGACACCACCACCACCCCGCCAAACTGGCCGTCTTTCAGGGTGATGCGCCGGGTCAACTGGATTGACCACTTGCCGGTGGCGCGCCCAAGCACCGGCTTGGAAATAAACAACTCGTCAGTACTGGCCGCCACATGCACCTTGAAATGCTCGCGGTCTGACAGGTCAAGCTTGCCCGTGGTTGGCCGGTTCGCCAACACGTAGATGCCACGGGCGTCAATGATGCCGACCTGTGGAAATATCTCGGCGTCAATCACGCCTTGTTCGGTGAGGCCCGTCAGGTCAAGCTTGTTGCCCAGTTCAAGGTAACGCGCCTGAATGAATCGGATCACCTGGTCTGCATTGCGAAAGGTGCGGCTGGCGTGCTCCTGGCTGACACGTGTCAGGTTGGCCAGGTCGCGCTCGGCATTGGTGAGTTCCTTGGCCCGACTGTCACTGACAAGGCCAGACACATGCCACCAGGTCAGCCCCAGCAGCAGTGCGGCGACAAGCCACAACAAGGCCAGCGTGCGGCGGTAATGATTGGCAAGGGCAGGCACGGGTCAGTCCTCAGGCAACAGGCGCCAAAGCGCTCAGCACATTGGTGGCCTTGAACTTGGCCAGCAGGGCGTCACCGGTCATGGGGCGGCCGGTGAAATAACCCTGGATCAGTCGACACCCCTGATCGGTCAGCACCTGCAACTGCTCATTGGTCTCCACGCCTTCGGCGATGACTTCCATGTTCATCGCCATGCCCAGACTGACAAAACATTGGCTGATGGCGCGCGCATTGGCATTGCCGGCCAGGTCACGAATGAAGCTCTTGTCAATCTTGAGGCGGTCAATTGGCATGCTTTGCAGCCGTGACAGGCTGGAGTAGCCCGTGCCAAAGTCGTCGACCGCAATCTTGACACCCATGGCGCGCAGGGATTGCAGCGCTTGCCTGCCGTCAAGCTCGGATTTGAGTGCTTCGGTCTCGGTGATTTCAAGCTCCAGCAGGCCCGGAGCAACACCGGTACGCTGCAGGGTCTGGCTGACGCGCTGCGCAAAACCCGGGTCATGCAACTGGCGCGGGGCCACATTCACCGACATGGTGATGCCCTGCAGACCAAGCGCCTGCCACTGCGTCAACTGGCGGCAAGCCGCCTCAAGCACCCAGTCACCAATCAGCAAAATGGCGCCGTTGGCCTCTGCGATGGGGATGAAGGTGAGCGGGGCGATCAAGCCCATGACCGGGTGGTTCCAGCGCAACAAGGCTTCGCAGCCGCGCAAGCGACCCTCTGCGGTGACCTGGGGCTGGTACAACACATAGAGTTCCTCGCGCTCAAGCGCCCGCCACAACTCCAACCCGAGGCTGGGGAACGGGTTGAGTGTGTCTGCGGGTTCAAAAAAGCAGAAGTGGTTGCCGCCAAAACGTTTTGCGGCATACATGGCACTGTCTGCGTGCTTGAGCAAGGTAGTCAAGTCGCTGCCGTCTTCCGGAAAACAGACGCAACCAATGCTGGCACCCACCAGCAACTGGTCCGCACCCACGACGATCGGCCGGGTCAGCTTGGTGAGCACCTGGTTGGCCACCTTGACCACGTCATCGCGCCGCCCGGTACGTTGCAACAAGATGACAAATTCATCACCCCCGACACGGGCCGCAGTGTCGCCCTGCCGCACCGATTCCCTCAGGCGCCGGGCAACTTCTTTCAGCACCAGGTCACCGGTCTCATGACCCAGCTTGTCATTGATGGGTTTGAATCGGTCCAGGTCAATGAACAGCAGGCTCAAGCCCGAGTCCTCACGCTGCGCGTGTCCAAGGGCTTGCGCCAGGCGATCTTCCAGCAAGCGCCGGTTTGGCAGGCCAGTGAGCGAATCATGGTAGGCCAGTTGTGACAACTGTTCGGTGGAGGTGTCTTTCTGCGCGCTGTCGGCAAAAGCCGAGAAGAAAGCCAGGGTGTCGCCCTCGGCGTTCTTGACCACCTTGAGCGTCTTCCACTCAGGGTAGAGCTTGCCAGTTTTGCGGCGATTGAAGAGCTCCCCGGACCAGCTGCCACAGGAGATCAGTTCATTCCAGAACGACTGGTAAGACGCGCCGTCGCGCTGTTCGGCGCTCAGCAGATGCGGGCTGCTGCCAATCACTTCACCGGCCGCGTAGCCGGTGATCTGGGTCACAGCAAGGTTGGCGCTGCAAATGTTGCGGTGCGCATCCATCACCATGAAGCCATTCGCGCTGTCTTGCAGCAGATTGAAGTTCGCCAGCTTCTCGACATCACACAACACAGCCGGCTGGTGCGGGTTCATCAGCCAGAAAACCTCGGTTCCGTCATATTTTTGCAGGGGTGCAATCAGCACGTCAAAGGTGGTGATGCTGTCGACCGTGTCGCCGTCAAACCAGTCAAACTGACACAGTTCGACATGGGCGTTGCGCGCCGGGCTCACCAGTCTGGCCAAGGCCGCCTGCAACACCTCACGCTGGCTGCGCGGCGCCAGTTGAAGAATCGGACTGCCGCGCAAATGGTGCTCGGATTCGCCCAGCAACTGCTCTGCGCCCTGGTTGACATGGGTGATGCTGCCGTTGCTGTCGGTGACCAGACACGGCGTGTTCCCGTGGCGCAAGGCCGGCAGCAGCAAGTCGTAGCCAATGTCGGCCCGCCCCTGTGACTGCATGACTGACTGATAACGCGCCTGCAGGCGGCCATGCTGCTCCATCAGCTCCTGGATGTCCTGCGCGTAGCGGTAGAGTTGTGGCAGCAGGTCGGCAGGTGCTGCTTCGGTGGCTGGCAGGGTCATAGGATATGGCTCCGCGCCCACGACACCACTTGCAAGGGACTGAATGGCTTGATGAAATAGGCGTCTGCACCGCGCTTGCGGGCGTCGTCATGGTCTGAGGTCTGGCCACGTGCAGTGACCATGGCCACCAAGATGTCGCGGGTGGCGGGGTCGGTTTTGATGGCATCAAGCACCTGCAGGCCATCCACTTCGCCCGGCATCATGACATCCAGCAAGACCAGTTTGGGATGATGGCGGCGCACTGCCTCAAGCGCACTTTTCCCGTCCTCAGCTTCAATGATGGTGAACTCTTTGCCCAGCGTGATGCTCAACAAGCGGCGAATGTCGGAGTGGTCGTCAACAATGAGAATGGTGGACATGGTGGTGGCCCGATCGAATAAGGAAAGAAATGGATAAAAGAAACACGCTTGGGTGGTTTCAAGTTGGCATGTGCAGCGCACTCATGAGGCTGCGGCCTTGAAAAAATCATTGGCATGTCGGCTTCGCGCCTCAATCCGGCCAAACAATGCGCGGATGTCATCGTTCCAGACCAGGTCCAACTGCTCACAAGCGGCGCTGGACAGATAAGTGACGCGATTCTCTGGGCAGCCAGCCAGATCGAGCGCATTGCTCAGCACTTCAGCCACATGGACCAGAGGTACCAGCGTGATGCCAAGCGAGCCATCGGGCTGGTGATGGGCGCCGATGGCAGCGACGATGTCTGCTGGCAAGTGCCAGGATTCGGCCAGCCAGGCGCCAATGAGGCTGTGGTCCACGCCAAAGTATTTGCGTTCCAGCACGTCGACGCCGATGGCCTGGACGGTTGTCTCGCGCCAGCAGGCTTGCGCCGCTTGGGCGTTGAAGTGGTAAAGCCAGAGCTGGCCGATGTCATGCAGCAGGCCGGCCACCAGCGCTGTGGCTGGAGCCACCGGCGCAATGGTGTGCCGTGCCAGCTCTTCGCAACAGA